>NZ_JBQQBS010000085.1:0-30634 GCF_052245395.1 Streptomyces sp. 4N124 | reverse complement strand
GTGTGCGGGGGTGTGGTGGTGGCGGGGTTCCTTGAAAAGAACCATCCATCCGGTATATTTTTGGTTCTGGTATGGATGGTCGACTGTCTGGGGACTAAAGGGGAGGTCCTGGGGTGGCGAGTCGTATGCATGCGCAGGTTGTGGTCGTGGGGGGAGGGCCGGTGGGCATGCTGGTGGCTGCCGAGCTGGGTGCCTGCGGGGTGCGCACGGTCGTGTTGGAGGCGCGTGCTGGGATTTCCGCCGGGCCGCGGGCGACCACGCTGCACGCCCGGGCGTTGCAGTGCCTGGTCAGGCGGGGTTACCTGCCCGAGCTGGCGGCCGGTGCGGATGGTGCGAGCGGTGCGGCCGGTGCGGGGGCGGGTGGTGCGGGTGGTGCGGGTGGTGCGGGTGGTGTGGGGGTGGGGGTTACGGTGCCGTTTCATTTCGCGGGTCTGTCCGGGCTGGCCATCACGGCTCCGGCGGGTGAGCCGGGTCCGATCCTGAAGCGGCCGCAGGCGGAGCTGGAGCGGGTGTTTGAGCGGCGGGCGCGGTCGGTGGGGGCCCGGGTGCTGCGGGGGTATCGGGTCGTCGAGGTCGGTCAGGATGCCGGTGGTGTTGAGGTGGTCGCCGAGGGTTTGTCGGGGCCTGTGCTGTGCAGGGCCGATTATCTGGTGGGCGCGGACGGTGCCAGGAGTATGGTGCGTGAGCTGCAGGGCATTGCCTCCACGGTGTATCCGGCGACGGTGTCCGCGCGGATGGGGCTGGTGCGGCTGAGTGAGCCGGGGGTGCTGCGGCCGGGGTGGCAGTGCACCGCGCGGGGCTGGATCGTGGCCAGGGACGAGCCGGGGCAGGGTACCCACATCCGCACTCTGGACTGCACGGGTGAGGATCCCCGGCGTCATCTCCCGCTGACCCTGGAGGAGTTGCGGGGCGAGGTCTCGCGGATCGCCGGGCGGGACGTCCCGATGGAGCAGCCGCGCTGGCTCGGCAGGTTCAGCGACTTCTCGCGGCTGGCCCGCACCTACCGCTCGGGCCGGGTCCTGCTGGCCGGTGACGCCGCTCATGTGCACTTCCCCATCGGGGGGCAGGGGCTGAGTACCGGCGTGCAGGATGCCCTGAACCTGGGCTGGAAACTTGCGCTGACCGTGCTCGGCCGGGCGGGCGAGGGGCTGCTGGACACCTACGACGAGGAGCGGCGGCCGGCCGGCCAGCGCGTCATCGACAACACGCGGGCGCAGTTGTCCCTGATGCGGCCGGATCCCGGGCTGGATGCTCTTCGCTCGCTGTTCACCGGGCTGCTGGGCGCGGGCCCGGAGAGCGGGCGCCTCGGTGACATGATCAGCGCCCAGGACACGGTGCTGCCGCGGTACACCGGGTCTGCGTCGGCGTGGGAGGGAAGGTTTCTGCAGAATGTGCCCCTGGTCACGCGTCAGGGCCGCACCGATGTGATCGAGTTGTTGCGCGCCGGGGCGGGGCGGCCGCTGCTGCTGCTCTTCGGCCGGGGCGGGGGCAGGTATCTGCGGCAGGCGCGGGCCTGGGCGGACGGGCTTGTCCTGGTGCGGGCACGGCCGACGTCCGCTGTGCCGTGTGACGCTCTGCTCGTACGGCCCGACGGCTATGTTGCCTGGGCTTCCGGCGGCGGCGGCCTGGATGCCGCGCTGGCGCTGTATCTGCGCGGCTGCCCGGCCCCGCCGCGGGAGCCGGCCGCGGCCGCCGTCAGCTGACGGCGGGCTCCCGCGCCGCGGCCCGCATGTCCCGCGTGTCCCGCGTGTCCCGCGTGTCCTGCGTGTCCTGCGTGTCCTGTATTTCCTTCATGTTCTTCATTTCCGTGGACACCGTCTCGCCCCGGCTCTCGGCCAGGTCCAGCGAGGCCAGGACGGAGGGCACGACCACGGAGGGCAGCATGTGGCGCAGCAGTTCGGAGACCCGGCGGGGCAGGTCCTGGTAGTCGGTCAGGGCCTGGGACATGGCCTGCACGCCGGCGAAGGCGCCCACCATGATGCCCGCGGTCTCGAACGGCACGACGTGCGGCAGCAGTTCGTCCTGGGCGTGGGCCCTTTTCAGCAGGTCGCCGCCGATCTCGCGCCAGCGCAGGAACGGACCGCTGCGGTCGAGTCCCTCCGCCCGCTGGTCCAGGCTCAGCCTCACGCCCGCCCGCACCATGGGATCGGTCTGCAGCCGGTAGGCGTGCAGCATCACCACGTCCGTGAACTGCTGCACCTTGGACATGCGCTCGGGAACGGCGGAGGTCAGGTCCTGCGCGGCGAGCACGCCCTGGGCCAGGTCTTCCTTGGACTGGAAGTGGAAGTACAGGGCTCCCTTGGTGACGCCGGCGGTGGTGAGGATCTCGCTGATGGTGGCCGCCTGGTACCCGCGTTCCTCGAAGACCCTGGCTGCCGCCACGAGAATCGACTGGCGGGTACGGATGGCCCGGTCCTGTTTCGCCACGCTGCCTCCCTCCCCTTGTCTGGTGGGGGAGCACGGATGGGCTCCCGATAAAAAACCGCTTAGTTTGTATCTTACAGGCAGAAGCGGAAGACGCCAGCCTCCAAGATTCGGACAATGTGTCCGGTGCGGTGGGAGAGCCGGTGACGACGGGTGACGACAGGGGGACGCGGGGATGATTCTCGTGACAGGTGCCACCGGGACCGTGGGGCGGGAAGTGGTGCGCCTGCTTCCCGCGGACCGGGCCGTACGCGTCATGACCAGGGATCGGGCACGGGCCGGCGACGTGGCCGGCCGGGTGGAGGTGGTCACCGGGGACTATGGCGACCTGCCGTCGCTTGAGCGCGCGCTGCGGGGGGTGCGCCGGGCGTTCCTGGTCACCAGCAGGGTCCCGGGGGACGACGACGCCCGCTTTGTGCGGGCCGCGCGCTCGGCGGGCGTGGAGCACGTGGTGAAGCTCTCGGCGGCCGCCGTCGCGGACCGGGAGGCGGACGACCTGGTCACCCGGTGGCAGCGGGCGAACGAGGACCTGCTGCGTGAGTCGGGGATGGAGTGGACCCTGCTGCGGCCCCGTGCGTTCATGTCCAACTGCCTTTCCTGGGCGGCGTCCGTGCGCTCGGAGCAGGTCGTACGGGCCCTGTACGGAACGTCGGCCAACGCGTGCGTGGATCCGCGTGACATCGCCGCGGTGGCCGTGTGCGCGCTGACCGAGCAGGGGCATGCGGGCCGGGTGCACACCCTGACCGGGCCCGAGGCGATCAGCGCGGTCGAGCAGACGGCCGAACTGGGCCGTCTGCTCGGCCGTCCGCTGCGTTTTGAGGAACTGGGCCCGCAGGCGGCGCGTGCCCAGTGGGCGCAGCGTCATCCCCGGGCCGTGGTCGAGGCGCTGCTGGCCAGTGCCGAGCGGCGGCGGGAGGGGGCCAAGGCCGATGTCGAGCGCACGGTCCGCGAGGTGACGGGCCAGGGCGCCCGCTCCTTCCGGGACTGGGCGGCGGATCATCTCGCGGCCTTCGGGCCGGCTCCGTCCGCGGCCCCGAGGGGGGGGTGAAGCCCGCTCACGCCCCGGCCGTCGGGCCGGCGGACGCGGTCACGGTGGACTGGAACACGACGTGTGCGTCCTGGTGCCCGGTCACCAGGACGCAGTCGTCACCCGAGGCGGTCCTGGGCAGGCGGCGGGCCTCGATCAGGCAGGGCTCGTCCAGTTCGACGTATCGCCTGAACTCGTTGGCCATGCTGAGCGGGACGAAGGAGGAGTGCTCCAGCGTCGCGGCGGCGGCCTGGCGGGCGGCTTCCATCAGGAGCATGCCCGGCACATGGTCGACCGGGTGGTCGAAGAGCACGGGGTGGCGGGTGTCCACCCTCAGCTGCCAGCGGCCTGCCTCTGCGATGGGCGTCAGGACGACGTCGGTGGGCGACATGCGGCCCACGCGCTGCGGCGCGGTGGGAGCCGTGAGCGGGAGCCGGCCCGCGGTGCCGGTTGCGCGGCGGGACCGCAGCCGCCGGTAGACCGGCGGCGTGATGCAGGTCAGGGATCCGCCGCCGGTCGCGGCGACGTGTCCGTCACGGCGTATCTCCGCCTCGATGCGCATCCCCGCCAGGCTGCTGCCGCGGCGCCTGACGTCCGGGCACGTGACGGTGATGTCCAGCGACGCCGGGGCGTCGCCGACCCGGAAATGCGGGAGCCGCACGGCGACGTCGAGGTCCGAGACGAGGAAATGAAGGTCCAGCGGGGCCCCGAACTCGGCGTGGGCCAAAAGGATGCCGGCCTGACGGATCGTTTCCGCCGCGATGAGCGGGTCGTGATAACCGTCTCCGACCGGGGTGAAGAAGCTGTGCCCCCGGGGCCACTGTCCGGCCATGGCGAAGCACGTGTCGTCCTCGCGGCGCCAGTCGGTCAGCATGACCTCGGCCACCGCGGCCCGGTGGACGAGCTCCTTGGGGACGGTGGTGGTGAGGGACGGGAAGCGGGATGCGCCGTGCCCGGCGGGCGCCTTGGGGGCGCCTTCCGCCAGTGCTCCGTTGATCGTGGTGCGTTCAAGCTGGAACGTGCTCACAGACATTGATCCCCCTGGACTGCGATCGTTGGAGGTGGACCGGAAAGGCCCCCACGGCGAGCAAAGATACATACCAACCGGTTTCATTTCTAGCGGTACGCGGCACTCCGGTAATCCGGAACCGGCGCGCGCGCGACCGGCTTGTCCCTGTCACATGCCCCGCACGCCCCTCGCAGGTCAGGGGCGGTGAGAGGGCCGCGGGAGCCCGCCGGGCGCGGCAAGCGGAACCGAAGGTCCGCCCGCGTCCGGCAGGGGAGGGCGCTGCGCCCGGGCACAGGGGCGGGCGGACGCCGCTGCCGCGGGCGGAGCGCGGCCGGCCGGGCGCGGAGGAACCCTCCCCGCCGCTGGGCGAGGAGCGGACGGACGGCGGTTTCGGCTGGTGGGCGCAGCGCGGCAGGCGCAGGGCCCCGCACGGCCGGCGGTGCGGGGGAACGCCGCGTGACCACCGCCAGGGGAGAATCAAAAACCGCGATGACGGTTTTTTGCTCTGGGCGGAGCCGCGGGAGCCCCGTGCGCGGGCGCCGGCCGGGCCCGGGGGAGGCGGCGGGCGCGGCACGCCGCGCCACGGCAGGCCCGCGGCGCGCAGGCGGATCGGGCTGCTGCGGGCCCCGGGCGTGCTCCGGCCGGCCGGCCGGAGCACGGCGCAGGGGCGGACGGTCTTCGGGTACGTCTGCGCCGACGGTGAGGCGTGCCTCGCCGGAATCCGTCCCCTTCTCCCGTTCTCCCGCCGCTGCTCCGGGGCGGGCGGCCGGCGGGCGCCCTCGGCGCCGTGCGCCGGTCCGGCCGGGCGCGGGCCCGGCCGGCATCGCCGCCGGCCGGTGGCGGGCGCTCGCGGGTCTGGTGGACGGGCCCGGCCGGCTCCTGGGCGCGGGCCGGCGGGCGCCGGCGCGGCGGACGGACGGCGTGCGCTCTGGTCGTATCTCCAGCGGTCTCAAAGCGGTTCTATAGCGCCCTGCCCGACGGTGTCCCCGAGTCCGGGAAAAAGCCCGGGAAAAGGCCCGGGAAAAAGCCCGGGAGAGGGGGGCCGGCCGGATGGAGAGCGGGGAAGCACTGCTGCGGGTGGAGCGCGGCCAGGTCAGCGACGAGGAACTGGCCGCGCTCACCGCGGTGTTGCTCGCGTTGTACGGGGCCGGCCAGGAGATGCGCGACGAACCGCCGGTGGCCGGCTGTCGCTGGTGGCGGCGGCCGGATGCCTACGCGGCGCCCGGCAGCTGGCGCTGACGGGATCTTCGGGTCCTCCGGCCCGCAACTATAAACCGTACGTGCGGTTTGTTAAGATTCTTGGACCCGGGGCGGGACCTCCTCGGCCTTGTCCCAGGAAGGGACTGATATGGCGACGACGACTGCCCTGGCACCTGTCGGACCGGGGCCCACCGACATGCGCGGGCGCGTGGCGCAGCTGCACGCGATCCGCGGGCAGGCGCTGGCCGGTCCGAGCGAGAAGGCCACGGCGGCGCAGCACGCCAAGGGCAAGCTGACCGCCCGGGAGCGGATCGAACTGCTGCTGGATGCGGGGTCGTTCAGCGAGGTCGAGCAGTTGCGCCGGCACCGGGCGACCGGGTTCGGTCTGGAGGCGAAGAAGCCGTACACGGACGGTGTGATCACCGGGTGGGGCACGGTGGAGGGCCGCACGGTCTTCGTCTACGCGCACGACTTCCGCATCTTCGGCGGTGCGCTGGGCGAGGCCCACGCGACGAAGATCCACAAGATCATGGACATGGCCATCGCGGCGGGTGCGCCGCTGGTGTCGCTGAACGACGGCGCGGGCGCCCGTATCCAGGAGGGCGTCTCGGCGCTGGCGGGCTACGGCGGCATTTTCCAGCGCAACACCAGGGCGTCCGGCGTGATCCCGCAGATCTCGGTGATGCTGGGCCCGTGCGCGGGCGGCGCGGCCTACAGTCCCGCGCTGAGCGACTTCGTGTTCATGGTCCGTGAGACCTCGCAGATGTTCATCACCGGCCCGGACGTGGTCAAGGCGGTCACCGGCGAGGAGATCACCCAGAACGGGCTGGGCGGCGCGGACGTGCACGCGGCGACCAGCGGGGTGTGCCACTTCGCCTACGACGACGAGGAGACCTGCCTCGCCGAGGTGCGCTACCTGCTGTCCCTGCTCCCGCAGAACAACCGGGAGGCTCCGCCGCGGGTGCGGGGCTCGGACCCGGCCCACCGCCGCAGCGACGTGCTGGCGGACCTGGTGCCCGTCGACGGCAACCGGCCCTACGACATGGCCAGGGTGATCGAGGAGATCGCCGACGACGGCGAGTACCTGGAGGTCCACGAGCGGTGGGCCCGCAACATCATCTGCGTGCTGGCGCGTCTGGACGGCCAGGTGGTCGGCATCGTCGCCAACCAGCCGCAGAGCCTCGCGGGCGTGCTGGACATCGAGGCGTCGGAAAAGGCTGCGCGCTTTGTCCAGATGTGCGACGCCTTCAACATCCCGATCGTGACTCTTCTGGACGTTCCGGGGTTCCTGCCGGGTGTGGACCAGGAGCACGGCGGGATCATCCGGCACGGTGCGAAGCTGCTGTACGCGTACTGCAACGCGACCGTGCCGCGGATCTCGCTGATCCTGCGCAAGGCCTACGGGGGCGCGTACATCGTCATGGACAGCCAGTCCATCGGCGCGGACCTGACGTACGCCTGGCCGACGAACGAGATCGCGGTGATGGGCGCGCAGGGCGCGGCCAACGTCATCTTCCGCCGGCAGATCGCCGAGGCGGAAGATCCCGAGGCGATGCGGGCGCGGATGGTCGAGGAGTACAGGTCCGAGCTGATGCACCCGTATTACGCGGCCGAGCGCGGCCTGGTCGACGACGTCATCGACCCGGCCGACACCCGCGGGGTGCTCATCAGGTCGCTGGCGATGCTCCGCACCAAACACGCCGACCTGCCCTCCCGCAAGCACGGCAACCCGCCGCAGTAACAGCACGACACCAAGGGCCGGCCGGCGGCGCGAGGCGGCCGGCCCCAGTCGAGGAGATCCGTCATGGTGAAACAGGAGCGTGCCGCGCGCACGCGGCAGTCCCTGGTCAGGGCCGCGGCCGAGGTGTTCGCCCAGGACGGATTCGTCGTCGCATCGCTCACGTCCATCAGCAGGAAGGCCGGAGTGAGCAACGGCGCACTGCACTTCCACTTCGAGAGCAAGCAGGCGCTGGCCCGGGCGGTGGAGGACGAGGCCGCCGCCGCGGTACGGGAGATCGTCGACGCGTCCCGCGCCGCGCGGCAGGCTCCGCTGCAGCGGCTCATCGACGCGACGCACGCCCTGATGGCCCGGCTGGACCAGGATGTCGTGGTCCGGGCCGGTTTCGAGCTGGGGGCCGGCCGTCCCACGCGCCGGGACGGCGCCGTCGACCTGCGGGGCCAGTGGCAGAACTGGGTCGAGAGCGTGCTCGGCGAGGCCGAGCGCCAGGGCGGCCTCGCCGCCGGAGTGTCCGCGGCCGACGCCGCCGTCACCGTGATGGCGGCGACGGTCGGCTTCGAGCAGCTCGGCGCGGACGACCCCAGGTGGGTGTCCGAGGCGACGCTTCAGCAGTTCTGGGACCTGGTGCTGCCCCGGCTGGCCCCCTCCGACCTGCTCGCCCGGCTGGTGTCCGGTGGCACGCCCACCGCGGTGCCGAGCGGAACATAAACAGCCCGCATGGTCTCTTTTTGTGCCGGGGGCGCGGTGGAGCGGCGCTCGATTTTCCCTGGGTTTCCCCTCGGGCGCGACCCGCCTCGGTGATCGTTTTGTGCCCGGGTGGGCGGCCGCTCCGCCCCCGGTCCCGCCATGGCTGCCATTCATGCAGGTGGATGCGGGTCCAGCCGGGCTCGAAGGTCACTGCAGCCCCGCCCAACAGAAACAGCATGGCCGGTTTGGTATTGACAAACCGCTCATGCTGTTTTTTACTCGTGGTAGTGCCGGATACCGCACAGGGAGTAGGGGGAGACGGCGTGGACATCGACGTACTGGGCGCACTGGACGTCCGGGAGAACGGGGTCTCGATAGCCCCGACCGCACCGAAACCTCGGCAGGTCCTCGCCCTTTTGGCGCTCCACGCCGATCAGGTGGTGCCGGTGGCCGGGCTCATCGAGGAGCTGTGGGCGGGCCGGCCGCCGCGCAGCGCCCGCACCACCCTGCAGACCTATGTGCTGCAGCTGCGTGAACTCATCACGGCCGCCCTGGAGCAGGAGAGCCCCGGCGAGGGGAGCGGGGCGCCGCGGCGCAGTGCCAAGGACGTCCTGGTGACCTCGCCCGGCGGGTATCTGCTCGTCTGCGGCGGCGGCACCAGCGACGTGCGCGAGTTCGAGCGCCTCGCGGGCACCGGCTACCGGGCCCTGGACGCGGGGGACTTCCCGGGCGCGGCCCGCAGGCTGCGCGACGCCCTGGCGCTGTGGACCGGCTCCGCCTTCGCCGACGTGCAGACCGGCGCGCAGCTGCAGATGGAGGCCAAACGGCTGGACGAGAGCCGGCTGTGCGCCCTGGATCAGCGCATCGAGGCCGACCTGCGGCTGGGCCGGCACCGCGAGCTGCTGGCGGAGCTGACCGTGCTCACCAGCCGCTACCGCACCCACGAGAACCTGCACGCCCAGTTCATGCTGGCGCTGCACCGCTCGGGCCGGCGCGGCGAGGCGCTCGACGTCTACCACCGGCTGCGCGGCACCCTCGTACGGGATCTGGGCCTGGAGCCCTCGTCCCGGCTGCGCCGGCTGCAGCAGTCGATCCTGATGGCCGCTCCGGAGACCCCGGTCGCCGTGGACCGGCAGCTGCCCGGCGCACCCTCCCTGCCCGCCGCCGGACCGGGCAGGACCCGCCTCGCGCAGGTGTGAGGGAGGGATCATGCGGGGGACCAGGGTGCAGGAACGATCGGAAAAGACCCGCATCCGGCTGGTGTGCGCCGGGGCGGAGCTGTTCGACCGCAAGGGATACGCGAACGCGACGCTGCTCGACATCGCCGACGCGGCCGGGGTGACCAAGGGGGCGCTGTACTTCCACTTCTCCTCCAAGGAGGACCTGGCCAACGCCGTGCGCCAGCGCGGACAGAGCCTGGTGGGCTCTGTCGTGCAGAGGGCCGCGGACGGGGGCCGCAGCCCCCTGCAGGCCCTCGTCGACTTCACCCACTGGCTGGCCCGGACGCTGCACGAGGATGCGGCGCTGCGGGCGGCGTTCCGGATCAGCAGTGAGCGCGCGGGCAGCCGCCCGGCGCCGGGCACCGGCTTCCACGAGACGTGCATCGCGGCGGGACGGCAGCTGCTGCGCGAGGCCCGCGCCGCGGGCGAGCTGCGGCCCGGCGGCCAGGACGACGGACCCGAGACCCTGATCGCTGCCGCGCTGTGCGGCATCGAGGTGCTCTCGCGGTGCGGTATGGCCTATGGCGAACTGTCCGCGCGGATCGGGGCGCTGTGGGACCTGATGCTGCCGCGCCTGGTGCCCGCGGGCGCCGCGGGCCGGTACCGCACCGGGCCGCCCGCGAAGGATCCGGCCACCGGTGGCTGCGGGATGAGGGAACCGGCCACCGGTGGCCGGCCACACTGAGCAACGCACGGCCGGCCGCACCCTTTTCGCCGGCGGACGGGCGGGCGGGCCCCCTTTTTTTTCACGAGCCACCCGCCCGCACCGGCCGCGCCGCCCACGGCGATGCGCGGCGGACACGGCGGACACGGCGGAGACGGGAAAATTTTTATGGCAGACAGGGACCGACCCTTGGAGAGGCCCACATGACCAGCGACCCGCGTACGGCGCCGCAGGCGGCGCTTTCGGCGCCCGGCGGCGACCTGCTCGGCGAACTCGTCGCCGTGCTGGCCGAGGTGCTGGACATCAAGGCCGAGACGATCGACTGCGGGCGGCCTTCCAGCTGCTGGGCCTCGACTCCATCCTCGGGGCGGAGTTCGTGGCGTGCATCAACCGCACGTACGGCCTCGACGAACGCGCTGTCACGCTCTACGACCACCCGAGCCTGAACGCGATGGCCGCCTACGTCGCCTCCTGCACCCAGCAGCCCGCCGCACCGGCGGCCGCCCAGCCGGCTGCGACGGATCCGGCGCGCCGCACCGAGCCGCGGGCACAGCGGGCCGCGGACCTGGAGGCGCTGCTCGACGCGGTCCGTGACGACCTGCTCAGCATCGACGAGGCGGCCGCCATGCTGGCGACCCGTGCCGCCTGAGCGAGGCATGCACGCATGGACAACAGGGAGATCCTGACCAGGTTCAAGGACGGGAGCCTGGACCGGCGCAGCGCGGTGGCGCTGCTCACCGGCACACCGCCGGCCACCGCCGCACCCCAGGCGCCGGCGGCGGCCGACCCCCCGCCGGCCCCGGCCCTCGCGCCGGCCCTCGCAGAGCCGGTGGCCGGCCGGCCGGACGGGCCGCTTGCGGCGCCCCGGCGGGCCGAGATGCCGCCGCAGCCGGCCTCCGCCGCGCCGGCGGCCGTGCGGGAGGCCGCCGCCGGTGCCCACCGGTCCGGCGGCCGGACGGCCACGGTCGGCCGGTACGCCGTCATCGGCATCGGGGGCCGCTATCCGCAGGCCCCCGACCTTCAGGCCTACTGGCACAACGCGCGCGCCGGGCGCGACACCGCGGCGGCCGCGCCGCCCGGACGGGACGCCGGCCGGGCCCAGGGGCGCGGCCACTTCCTGGACGGGGTGGACGAGTTCGACGCGGCGTTCTTCGCACTGACCGATGAGGAAGCCGTCCTGATCGACCCTCAGGAGCGGCTGTTTTTGACGATGGCATGGCAGACGCTGGAGGACGCCGGCTTGGCCGGTGCCCGCCTGGACACGCTGGCCTCGGCGGACGGGCACCCGCGCAGCCTCGGCGTCTACGTGGCCGCCGGCTCCCACGACTACGCGCTGCTCGCCGCCGGCCTGTGGGCCCAGGACCACGGCGTACTGCCCGCGCGCGGCCACGGGAGCCTGCCCAACCGGCTGTCCGCGCTGCTCGACCTGCGAGGGCCCAGCCAGAGCGTCGACTGCGGCGAGGCCTCCTTCCTCGTCGCCCTGCACCAGGCGGCCGGCGCGCTGCGCTCCGGGGAGTGCGCGGCGGCTCTGGTGGCCGGGGTGGAGCTGCGCCTGCACCCCGCACGCCACCTGCCCGGCGGGGGAGAGGGCATCGGAGCGGTCCTGCTCAAGCCGCTCGCCGCCGCCGAAGCCGCCGGCGACACCATCCACGCGGTCGTCCACTCCACGGCCGTCGCCCATGTCGGGCGAGGGGCTGGGCACGGCGCTCACAGCGAGGCGCTCCCGGCTGGCGCGTCGCTGCGCGCGGGGCCGGACGGCGACGGGGGCCACGGCGGGCACGGACCTTGCGCCGACGTCAGCGCCGGGGTGCTGCGGGAGTCGGCGCTCAGTGTGCGCCAGGCCGTCGGGGATGCCGGGGCCGCCACCGGGGCCGCGGTGCTGACGCGGTCCGTGCTGCAGGTGCGTGAGGGCATGCTGGCCGCCGGGGACACCGCCTGGGAACGGGCGCGCGACGGCGACGGCGCTGAACTGCCGCGCACGGCCCAGGTCGTGGTGTGCGGCGCCGGCGGCACCGAGGCCAGGGCCCTGGTCGAGGAGTATCTGCCCGACCCGGGCCGCACCCCCGCACCCGTCCCGGACGGCGAGGGGCCGCACCTGGTGCTGCTGTCGGCCCCCACCCCGGCCCACCTCGCCGCCACGGCCCGGCGGCTGGCCAACTGGCTCACCGCGCGCGGGGACCCGGCCCCTCCCGTGCCCGGCCTCGGCGCGCTGGCCCGGGAACTCAGGTCCGGCCGCGCCGCGCTGGACTGCCGGCTCGCGGTGATCGCCCAGGACGCCGCCCACCTGGCCACCGCCCTCGACCACTTCGTCAAGGATCCGCACGGCGCGGCGCGGCGCGCGGATCAGCCGGAGCGGGACGGCGCACGGGCGCGCGCCGCTGACACCCGCGCGCGGCCGGCCGGCCCGCCCCTGCTGGACGACCTGCCCGAGACGCGGGAGTACCTGGCCGCCCTGTGGCACGGCCGGCGCTGGGAGCAGCTGGCCCGGCTCTGGCTGGCCGGAGTCGACGTGACCCGCGCCGCGGTGCCCGCCCACCCCGTGGTGCCGCTTCCCCCCAGCGTGCTCGAACCCCGGCCGCTGTGGATCGGCCGGGACACGGCAAGCGGCCGGGACACGGCAAGCGGCCGGGACACGGCACCGGAGCGGGCGCGATGACGGTGAGCGCACCGCAGGCCCTGCAGCGCGACGCCGCCCAGGACCCAAGCCGCCAGGTGCCCGCACCGGTGAAGCTGTGGATCTGTTCCAACGAGGACCTCGCCCCCGCCATGGCGGGCGTCCTTGCCACGCACTGGCTCGACGCGCACGAGCAGGAGATCGCGGGCCGGTTCCTGTTCGAACGGGACCGCCGCCAGTACCTGGTCGCGCACACCCTGGTGCGCCGCGCCCTCGCGCTGGAGGCCGGCCTGGCGGAGGCCGAACTCGTCATCTTCCGCTCGTCGAGGGGACGGCCCTTTCTGCAGCCCCCGGACGGCGGGCTGCCGCGCGGCGGGGCCCACCTCGACTTCAACCTGTCCCACGCGAGCGGCTACAACCTGCTCGGCGTGGTACGAGGGCACCGCATCGGCGTGGACGTCGAGCGCATCGACCGGGACGCTTTTGCCATCGACACCATCGTGGAGACGTTCACACCCCAGGAACAGCAATGGGTGGCCCAGGCCGCCCACGGACGGCCGCGCGAGCGCCGGGTGCTGCGGCTGTGGACGCTGAAGGAGGCGTACTCCAAGGCGCGCGGTCTGGGACTGGGGCTGCCCTTCGACGAGTTCGCCTTCGACCTGGCCGAGGACCGTGGCGTGCTGGGCTTTTGGCCGCCCGCGGACGACCCGGCGGGCCGGTGGCGGTTCGTCGAGCTGGAACCCGTGCCCGACGTCCTGGCCGCCGTGGCCGTTCAGGCCGGTGCGGACCAGGACGCGGTGCTCCAGCTCCACCACGGCTTCCCCTGGGGCAGGGCGGCCCCGCACCGTATCGCCCTGCCCGAACCGGCCGAGGGCCGCCGCGGCGCACCCGCCGCGCGCTGATGGGGCCGGGGCCCGGACCCCGGCGTGAGCGCCGACACCTCAGCGGCGCCTCAGCGGTGCGAGGGCGCCGGCCGGCCCGGACCGCGGGCCGTCATCCGCCGCCAGCTGCTCGAAACGCAGCGTGAGCTCCCGCAGTTCGCCGGAGATCTCCTCCAGCCGCCTGCCGATGCGGGCCAGTTCGGGCCCGGCGCCGGCGGCTTCCTGCGGCTCGTGCCGCAGCAGGGCCTGCCAGCGGCCGCGCAGCAACGGGCCGGGTTCGACGCCCAGTTCGCCGGCGAGCCGGCGGCGCGCCCGTTCGAAGACCGCGAGCGCCTCGGAGCGGCGGCCCGCGCGGTCAAGGGCCACCATCAGCAGGTCGTAGAACCGCTCCCGCAGCGGGTGTTCCTGCGCGAGCCGCTCCAGCTCGCCGGTGATGCCCTCGGGCCGGGCGGAGCGCAGCCGCGCCTCGTAGAACGTCTCCAACGCGGTGAGCCGCTGCTCCTCCAGGCGGTCGGCCTCCGCCGCGCACAGGGGGCCGCCGCGGCAGTCCGCGAGCGCCGGGCCGCGCCACAGGGACAGCGCCCGGTCCAGCAGACGGGCGGCCCGCTCCGGGTCGTCGGCGCAGGCGGCGCGCCCCTCGGCCGACAGCCGGCAAAACCGCTCGGCGTCGGTCGTCGCCCGGCCCAGCCGCAGCAGGTAGCCCCCGGGCCCGGTGACGATCCGCGCGTGATGCGCCGCGTCCCGCTCCCGCGCCGGGCCGCCCAGCAGCCGCCGCAGCCGGGCCACGTGGGCCTGCACCGCGTTGGCGGCGCGGCGCGGCGGGCCGTCGCCCCACAACTCGTCCGCGAGCCGCTCGGCGGACACGACGCGGCCGGCCTCGACGACGAGCGAGGCCAGCAGCGCCCGCTGCTTGGCGCCCGGCGGCACCACGCGCAGCCCGGCCGGCGCGTCGTGCACCTCCACCGGCCCCAGGATGCGGAACTCGGTGCCCGCGCCGTTCACCGGGCACCCGCGGCCGCGGGCTTGATGCACACGGCGGCGCGCACGTCGGCGCGTACGGCGGTGCCTGCGTCGGCGATGACGCGGCCGGCCGGCGCGGCGGGATCGTCCTGGAAGCACCAGTGGCCGCCGTCGAAGACGTGCGGCCCGACAAGGCGCCGGCTGCGTCCGGCCCCCGCGGCCACGCTCTGCGCGCGTGCCGCCGCGTCCCGGGCGCCGGTGAACGCGGACAGCACCACCGGCAGCCGCCCGGCGGCCGGGGCGGGCCGCCAGGTGTGCAGCAGGGCCAGGCCGGCGCGGATCGCCGGGGCGAACACCTGCCACAGCTGCGGGTCCTCAAGCACCTGGGCGGCGGTGCCGCCGAGAGCGGCGAGCCGGCCGCGCAGTGCGCCGTCGGACAGGCCCGGGCCCGCCGCCGGGGCCTTCGCGGCGGCCCGCCGCCCGGCCCCGCACGCGGAGATTCCCAGCCACACGGGCGCGGCTGGGCCCCCGGCAACACGCCCGCGGGTGAGCTCGTCAGCGATCCAAGAACCCCTGCTGTGCCCCAACAACGCGAACGGCGTGTGAGCGTCGGCGAATTCGGGTCCGAACCGGTCGGGGAAATGACGGACGAGAACGCCGCCGTCGGTGATGGGCGGGCCGTCCAGCAGCGGCCGGTGGCCCGGTGCGAACGGTATGCGCAGCCGCCAGTCAGCGGGAAAGAGGCCCGGCCGGTCCCGATACGTCAGGCGTGATCCGCCCGCCTGCGGAAAGACGAAAAGCCGCAGCCCATCGGCCGTGCCGGGGCGCTGCGGGCGGTCCGGAGCGGGGCTGGGGGATTCCATCGTGTCTCCGTCCGGACAGGGGTTGTCGGGGTGCACCGGATTAGCCCGACGATAACGGCGAGGAAGCGGCGGACGGCGGAATCAACAGTTCGATTCAAGTGTCTGTGCAAGCGTTCTTTAGCACATGAACTCACCCGGTCAATAACGCACTTGGAAGTCCGCTAGAGGTCGGCTACAGAAAATCGCGTGCCGGGGACGGACCCGGCTAGCGTGCGTCACGGCGCAGATTTCTGGCCAACGAAAGGAACAGGACGAAGAGCTCGACCACTACGGAGGAAACCGTGAGGATTCAGGTTCTGGGTCCGCTGAGTGCCGAGGTCAACGGGGGATCTATCGTTCCTACTGCGGGCAAGCCGCGGCAGATTCTGTCGTTGCTGGCGCTCTACCCGGGGCGGGTCATGCCCGTCCCGATGCTCATGGAGGAGATCTGGGGGACCGAGCCGCCGCAGAGCGCGCTCACCACCCTGCAGACGTACATCCTCCAGCTGCGCAGGAGGCTGGGCACCGCGATGGGCCCCAGCACCCCGGGCAGCGCCAAGGATGTGCTGGCCACCCGGCACGGCGGCTATCTGCTGCAGATACCCGAGGCCGGCGTCGACGTGTTCGAGTACGAGCGGCTGATACGGGAGGGGCAGCACGCCTTCGAGACGGGGGACAACGAGGTGTCCGCCGGCAGGTTCCGCACCGCGCTCGACCTGTGGAAGGGGCCGGCCCTGGTCGACGTACGCGTCGGGCCGATCCTGGAGATCGAGGTCAGGCGGCTGGAGGAGAGCCGGCTGGTCACCGTGGAGCGGCGTATCGACGCCGATCTCAGGCTCGGCCGGCATGCCGAGCTGATCGCCGAGCTCACCGAGATGACGGCACGTCACCCGCAGCACGAAGGGCTGCACTCGCAGGTCATGGTGGCGCTGTACCGGTCCGGGCGGCAGGCGGCGGCGCTGGAGGTCTACCGCAAGCTGCGCATGCGGTTGATCGACGATCTCGGCGTGGAGCCGTCGCCGCAGCTTCAGCGGCTGCACCAGGCCATGCTTGCCGTGGACCCGCAGCTGGACGTGCTGGCCGGACGGCGCACGTCGACGTTCGACCTCTTCGCGGCCTGACGGTCCGCCGGGACCGGCTGCCCCACGGGCGGCCCCCGGCGGGCCGCGGGCGCGTCTTTCGCCGCCCCGGGACACGGCTGTCGCGCGTGTCCACGGACCGCGGTGCGGGCCCGTGTGCCGCCGACGGCGAACGGCCCGGTGGGCCACGGCTTGTGACCGGCCCCCGAGCGCGGGCTCTTCTCCCGTACCGGTCCTTCGCGGGCGGGCGCATCGCGCCGTGCACCGGAGCGTCGCGCATGCCCTGCACCGCCCTGCACCGCCCTGCACCGCCGTGCACGCGGTGTACGCGGTGTACCGCTCCTGTCGTGCCCTCCCGCATGCGCCGCCTGTGCCCTCGCGCTCGGAGCGTGGCATGCCTCCCCAGTTGTTTTCGCGCCAATTACCGGTTCCGCGGCCTGCGGACGTGCCGTTCGGCGGGTGCCTGTTTGGCTCATTCGAGCCGTGGCCGCTCCGGGCATGCCTGACGGGTTCTCAAGCGCTTCTCCAGGGCCGTCGGTGAGCCTCGATCGCAGGAACGCCCACAGGGGGCGAGACGGTGTCCGGGAAGGGAGGTCGCGCCATGCCCGACGGCCGGCCCGTGACGCTGTACTGCTTCGCCCACGCCGGCGCCGGTGTCAGCAGCTTCAACCGCTGGCCCGCCCCCGGCGGTGGCGGCGCCGAGATCGTCCCGCTGTCCCTGCCCGGCCGGGAGAGCCGCCGGCGTGAGGCACGCATCACCACCCGCGACCAGCTCGTCGCCGACCTCCTGCACGTCATCGCCCCACGCGGCCCGGACCAGGGCCCGTTCGCGCTGTACGGGCACAGCCTCGGCGGCCTCGTCGCCTACACGCTCGCCCGGGTGCTCGCCGACACAGGGCTGCCGCAGCCCGTGTTCGTCGCGCTCGGCGCCACGCCGCCGCCCGACGACCCGCCCGCGCTGCTGCACGCGGCCGACGCCCCCACCCCCGAACTCCTGCGCCTGCTGGCCGACCTGGGCGCGCTGCCCGGCCCGGCAGCGATCGCCCCCGGCGGGGTATGGCACCGGGCCGTGCTGCCGGTCCTCAGGGACGACCTGCGGCTCGCCGCCGCCCTGCGCGCGGCCGCCGTCGACCCCTTGACGGGCGGTCCGCTGAGCGTGCCGCTGCTCGTGCTCGGTGCCACCGGCGACCGGGCCGTGCGGCCCGCGACGCTCGGCGGCTGGCAGCGCTGGAGCACCGCACCCGTCGTGCGGCGCACCGTCGACGGTGACCACTTCTTCGTACGGGGACACCAGGCGCCCAAGATCGTGGGGCGCGCCTGCCGGGTGGCACGGCGCCTGCTGCCCCCAGCCCCGCCGCCCGCGCCAACGACCGTGAGGAACAGCCGATGAGGCGTGTCGTCATCACCGGGATCGGGGTCGTGGCCCCGGGAGCGATGGGAACCACGGCGTTCTGGGACCTGCTCACCGCCGGCCGCACCGCCACCCGGTCCATCTCGCTCTTCGACGCGACCGGCTACCGCTCCCGCATCGCCGCCGAGGCCGACTTCGACCCCACCGCCCAGGGGCTCACCCCCGAACAAGGCGAACGGCTCGACCGCGCCGCCCAGTTCGCCCTGGTCGCCGCCCGCGAGGCGCTCGCGGACAGCGGCGGCGTCGGCGAACTCGACCCGGTGCGCACCGGGGTGAGCCTGGGCAGCGCGGTCGGCTGCACCACCGGCCTCGACCGCGAGTACGCCCGCCTCAGCGACCGGGGCGAGCGGTGGAACGTCGACCACGAGCGGGCCGTACCCCACCTGTTCGACTACTTCGTGCCCAGCTCGCTGGCCGCCGAGGTGGCCCTCGACGCCGGGGCACAGGGGCCGGTCGCGCTGGTGTCCACCGGCTGCACCTCCGGGCTCGACTCGGTCGGGCACGCCGTCGAGCTGATCCGCGAGGGCAGCGCCGACGTCATGCTCGCCGGTGCCACCGAGGCCCCCATCTCCCCGATCTCCGTCGCCTCCTTCGACGCGATCCGGGCCACCAGCCCGCGCAACGAGGAGCCCGCCACGGCCTCGCGGCCCTTCGACCGCAGCCGCAACGGCTTCGTGCTCGGAGAGGGTTCGGCCGTCCTCGTCCTGGAGGAGGCCGAGCGGGCCCGGCGGCGCGGCGCCCGCGTGTACGCGCAGATCGCCGGGTTCGCCAGCCTCAGCAACGCCTACCACATGACCGGGCTGCGGCCCGACGGCAACGAGATGGCCCGGGCGATCTCGCGCGCCCTGGACGAGGCCCGCCTGGACGCATCGGCCGTCGACTACGTCAACGCGCACGGCTCGGGCACCAAGCAGAACGACCGGCACGAGACCGCGGCCTTCAAGCAGAGCCTCGGCACGCGGGCCTACGAGGTCCCCGTCAGCTCCATCAAGTCGATGATCGGACACTCGCTCGGCGCCATCGGCTCCCTGGAGGTCGCCGCGTGCGCCCTGGCCATCACCCACGACACCGTGCCGCCGACGGCCAACCTGCACGAACCCGACCCGGCCTGCGACCTCGACTACACCCCGCTGACCGCCCGGGAACACCGCACCGACACCGTCGTCAGCGTCGGCAGCGGGTTCGGCGGCTTCCAGAGCGCGATGGTCCTCACCCGTCCCCGGCTGAAGGAGGCAGCATGAGCGGCCCCGCCGCCGTGTTCACCGGTATCGGCATCGCCGCGCCCGGCGGCCTGGGCACCGAGGCCTGGTGGGCCGCGGCCCTGCGCGGCCGCAGCGCCGTCGGGCCGGTCACCCGATTCGACGCCTCCGGGTATCCGGTACGGATCGCGGGCGAGGTGCCCGCCTTCGCCGACCAGGAGCACGTGCCCGGCAGGCTGCTGCCGCAGACCGACCGGGTCACCCGGCTCGCCCTGGCCATGGCCAAGGAGGCCGTCGACGACTCGGGGGCCGACCTGGCCGCCCTGCCCCAGGACGCGGCGGGCGTGGTCACCGCCAGCTCCGCCGGCGGCTTCGAGTTCGGGCAGCGCGAACTGCAGGCGCTGTGGAGCCAGGGCAGCCGGCACGTCAGCGCCTACCAGGCGTTCGCCTGGTTCAACGCCGTCAACACCGGCCAGATCTCCATCCGGCACGGCACCCGGGGCGCCAGCGGCGTCCTGGTCTGCGAGCAGGCGGGCGGCCTCGACGCGGCGGCCCAGGCCCGCCGCCAGATCCGCAAGGGCGGCCGGCTCGTCGTCACCGGCGGCGCCGACTCCGCGCTGTGCCCCTGGGGCTGGGCCGCCCGCCTCGCGGACGGCGCCCTGTCCACGGCCGACGACCCCGAACGCGCCTACCTGCCCTTCGCCGCCGACGCCCGCGGCCACACGGCCGGGGAGGGCGGCGCGATGCTGGTCCTGGAGGACGCCGACAGCGCCCGCGAACGCGGCGCCCGCCCCTACGCCGCCCTCGCCGGATACGCCGCCACCTTCGACGGCGCCGGCACCTCAAGGCTCGGCGACGCCGCCCGGCTCGCCCTCGCCGACGCCGGGGCCCAACCGGCCGACGTCGACGTGGTGTTCGCGGACGCGGCGGGCGAACGCGGTGCCGACCGTGCCGAGGCGCAGGCGATCGCCGCGCTCTTTGGCCCGTACGCAGTCCCGGTCACCGCGCCCAAGGCGATGACCGGGCGGCTCCTGGCGGGCGGCTCCGCGCTGGACCTCGCGGCGGCCCTGCTCGCCCTGCGCGACCAGGTCGTACCACCCACCCCCGGCACCCGGGAGCCCGCCGCCGACTGCCCCGTCGACCTGGTGTGCGGCGGCCCGCGCCGCGGCCTCGTGCTGCGCTGCGCGCTGGTCCTGGCCCGCGGCCGCGGCGGCTTCAACTCCGCCGTCGTGCTGCGCGCGGCCCACTGACCCCACCCCGCGCCCCGGGCAGCGAACACTCGCCCCGGGCCTTTCCGTACCGACCGAGGAGATCACGATGGAGCGTCTTCAACTGAGCGACCTGGTCACGCTGCTGCGCGAGTGCGCGGGGGAGGAGGAGTGGACCGACCTGGACGGCGACATCCTGGACAAGCCGTTCCTCGACCTCGGCTACGACTCCCTGGCCATGCTCCAGACCACCGGCCGCATCGAGCGGGAGCACGGCATCACCTTCGACGAGGAGGCCATCGACGCCGCCGAGACGCCCCGCCAGTACCTGGCCCTGGTCAACGGGCTGCTCTCGGCACGGGCGGCGGCGGTCTGAGCCATGGCCAGGTCCCCGTGGCAGGACACCACCGTGCGCACCGACGTCCTGGTCGTCGGCGCGGGCCCGGCCGGGCTGGCGCTGACCCTGATGCTGCTGAGGTCCGGCGTGCGCGTCGTGCTCGCGGAACGCTCCACCGCCTTCCGCCGCGACTTTTACGGCGAGATCCTGCAACCCGGCGGCCAGCAGCTCCTGGACCAGCTGGGCGTGCTCGACGGGGCCCGGCGGCGCGGCGCCCGCGCCCTGGCCGGCTTCCAGGTCCTGGACGGCGACAAGGTGCTCCTGGACATCGACTACGGCAGGCTGCCGGCCCCGCACAACACGCTGCTCGCCCTGCCGCAGCCGCACCTGCTTCACGAACTCCTCGCCGCCTGCGGCCGGCTGCCCGGCTTCACCTACCTCGACGGGCACCGCATCAGCGCCCTCACCGAACAGGACGGCCGCTGCACCGGCGCCGAGGTCACCCGGCTCGGCACCCGGCGGGTCCGGATCCGCGCGTCCGTGGTCGTCGCGGCCGACGGACGGTTCTCCAAGACCCGCGCCCTGGCCGGCATCGACGCCGGCCGCGGCGAGGCCTTCGACCACGACGTCGCATGGTTCACCCTGCCCGCGCCCGGGCGGGCGACCGGGCGGGTACGCGTCCACCGCGCCGGCCCGGCCGCGGTGCTCGTGCACGACACCCACCCCGACCGGCTGCGGCTCGGCTGGACCCTGCCGCACGGCAGCTGGCACCGGGCCGCCGCGGCCGGCATCGGCGCCATCAAACGCGAACTGGCCGACGCGCTCCCGCAGTTCGCGGACCTGCTGCACGAGCATCTGAGGGGCCTGGGGGACCTGACCCTGCTCGACGTGTTCGCCGCCAGTGCCCGCACCTGGACGCGCGACGGACTCGTCCTCGTCGGCGACGCCGCCCACACCCACGGACCGCTCGGCGCCCAGGGCATCAACCTCGCCCTCCAGGACGCCGCGGTCCTGCACCCCGTCCTCGTCGGCGCCCTGGCCGCGGGCGATGTACGGCGGGAGCGGCTCGCGGCGTTCGAGACGGCGCGCCGCCCGGTCTGCGACGCGGTGACCCGGATGCAGCGCCTGCAGGCCAAGGCGTTCTTCGGCGCGGGCGGCCGGCCGGCCGCGTTTGTGCGGGCGCGCGCCGCGTCCGTCATCACCCGGAGTTCTCTCGGCGCACGCATCACCGCACGGATCGCCTACGGCCCCACCCCCGTCGCGGTGGGCACCGCCCTGTTCACCGCGAACGCGGCGCCGGGCGGGCAGGGTTCCGGGCGGGCCGCCTGATCGCCAGCGCGGCCAGCAGGACGACCACCGCGAACACCGCGCCCGCCGTGAAGCCCGCGGACATGGCGCCGGTGAACGTCTCGCGCCCCGACGAGGCGGTGACCAGCAGCGCCACGCCGAGCGAACCGCCCAGCGCCTGAACCGAGTTGAGCACGCTGGAGGCCGCACCCGCCTCGTCGCCGCGCAGCCCGGAGGTGGCCAGCACGGTCGGCGGGATGACACAGCAGGCCATGCCGGTGCCGAGCAGCACCAGGGCGGGCAGCACCCGCAGCGCGTACGGGCCGTCGCCGCCGGCGCCGGCCAGCAGCAGGTTGCCCAGGGCGAGCGCGGTGGCGCCCAGCGCCATCAGCCGCTTCGGCCCGACGAGCCGCTCGATCCGCACGGCGACCCCCGCCATCACGGCCATCGTCACCGGCACCGGCACCAGCGCGCACGCCGTGGCCAGCGGCGAGACGCCCCGCTGCTGGAAGGACTGGCTCAGGAAGAAGTAGGCGCCGACCAGGGCGCCCGGCACGGCGAGCGTCGCCAGATACGCCAGGACCCGGTCCCGGTCCGCGAACAGCCGCGGTACGACGACGGGTTGCTCGGCACGGCACTCAACGGCCGCGAACACGGCGAGCAGCGCGAGCCCCGCCAGCAGCGGGACGGCCACCGTCACCTCGCCCCACGGGTGGTCGGCGGCCCGGGCCAGCGCATAGACCAGCGACGCGGCGCCCGCCGCGCCGAGCAGCGCGCCCGGCACGTCCAGCCGGCCCCGGTTGCGGGCCGTCTCCTCCAGCACACGCGGCCCCAGCAGCAGGATCGCCACGCCGAGCGGCACGTTGAGCAGCAGCACCCAGCGCCAGGAGCCGAGCGAGGTCAGCGCGCCCGCGAGCAGCAGGCCGCCGGCCGTGGACAGGGCGCCCACCGCCGTACACACCGCGATCGCCTTCTTGCGGGCCGCGCCCTCGGCGAACGTGCTCAGCAGCAGCGCCAGCCCGCTCGGCGCGGCGCACGCGGCGCCCAGGCCCTGCACGGCGCGCACCGCGATCAGGACCTCTGCGGACGGGGCCAGCGCCCGCGCGCAGCCGGCCGCGGTGAACACCGCGACCCCGGCGAGGAACACCTTGCGGCGGCCGAGGAGGTCGCCCGCCCGGCCGCCCAGCAGCAGCAGTCCGCCGAAGGCCAGCAGATAGGAGCTGAGGACCCACGAGGCGCCGACCGCGGAGAGGCCCAGGTCTGCGCGCATGCCGGGCAGAGCGATGTTCACGATCGGGTCGTCCAGCTGGATCATCGCGTTGCAGCCCGCGATCACCGCGAGGGCGGCGCCGCGCCGCCGGGTACGCGCTCCCGCGGACCTGGCCGGGCCGGGCGGCGAGCCGGGGCCGCCCGCCCCGGCTCGTTCGGACACGGACACGGACATGCGGTGCCTCCCGGAATGCGTCGGTCGTGGAAAGCGACCGTCGCAGGATTCGCTGGAGAAACCTTGGAGATCCGGCAGGGCGCCTTTGGAGACGGCCACGGACTGGGGGAGAACGTGCTCCGATGGTGGGGGTACCTACACCCTGCTTAGGGGGCAGACGCCATTCTGCGCCCGAAAAACCGTCCACATACTGGGGCGCATGGCGAATCCAACAGTGCTGACGGCGGACTCAACCACGCGCGAACGGGAAACGGGCAGTGATTTTTCCGAACTGTCGCGCCGCATTGCCGAGGCCGGGCTGCTGAAGCGGCGCCCCGTCTACTACACGGTGCGGTTCGCGGCCGTGGCCGGGGCGCTCGGGGCGGGCGTCACGGCGTTCTTGGCGCTGGGGGACAGCTGGCTCCAGCTGTTCGTCGCCGCGGCGCTGGCCGTCGTCTTCGGCCAGCTCGGGCTGGCGGCCCACGACCTCGCCCACCGGCAGGTGTTCTCCCGCAGGCGGCCCAGCGAGATCGGTGGTCTGCTGACGGCCAACGTGCTGCTGGGGATGAGCTACGGCTGGTGGATGAACAAGCACACCCGCCACCATGCGAATCCCAACCACGAGGAGAAGGACCCGGACGTCTCGCCCGACATCCTGGTGTGGTCGCGGCGGCAGGCGAGCAGGGCCAGGGGGCTGCCCCGTTTCATCGGAAAGCACCAGGCCGTGCTGTTCATTCCGCTGCTGACGCTGGAGGGGCTCAATCTGAGCCTGAGCAGTTTCCGGGCGCTGCGCCACCCGTCGATGAAACGGCCCGTGCTGGAGGGAATACTCCTCGTCGTGCACTTCGTCCTGTATTTCGGCCCCCTGTTCGCGGTTCTCTCACCCGGCAAGGCGCTGGCCTTCATCGCGGTCCACCAGGGCCTGTTCGGGATCTACCTCGGCTCGGTCTTCGCTCCCAACCACAAGGGGATGCCGATGATCGAGGAGGGCATGCGGCTCGACTTCCTGCGCCGCCAGGTCATCACCTCCCGCAATGTGCAAGGCGGCCTGTTCGTCGACGTCTTCATGGGCGGGCTGAACTACCAGATAGAGCACCACCTGTTCCCCAGCATGCCGACGCCCGCCCTCGGCAAGGCCCAGGCTCTCACCGAGCGGTACTGCGCCGAGCTGGGCATCCCCTACCGCCAGAGCGGGCTGCTCGCCTCGCACCGACAGGCCCTGCGCCACCTCAGGAGCGTCGGGGAGCCGATCCGCCAGGGCCGCTGAGGCCGGCTGTGCACGCAGCGGTACCCGGGCCACCGACGGGGGAAGGAAGGTGGCCCGGGTACCGCGGTCTCGGGGGCGGGGGTCAGCGCAGGTGTCCGGTGATCGCGGCCATCACCTCCGCCGCCTTGGAGTTGAGGTAGAAGTGGCCGCCGGAAAACACCTTGAGGGTGAACGGGCCGGTGGTGTGGCCGGACCAGGCGCGCGCCTCGTCGAGCGTCACCTGGGCATCGTCGTCGCCGGTCAGGGCGAACACCGGGCAGCTCAGCCGCGGCCCCGGCGTCCAGCGGTAGGTCTCGGCGGCGCGGTAGTCGGCCCGGATCGACGGAAGGATCATCCGCAGGATCTCCGGGTCGCCCAGCACTTGGGTGTCGGTGCCGCTGAGCCGGGTGATGTCCGCGATGAGACCGTCGTCGTCCTTCAGGTGCACCCGCTCGTCGCGGGGCGTGGACGGGGCGCGGCGGCCGGAGGCGAACAGGCCGTGCAGCACCAGCCCCTGCGCCTGAAGCCGGCTCGCCAGCTCGAACGCCACAGAGGCGCCCATGCTGTGTCCGAAGAAGGTGACGGGCCGGTCGAACCAGGGGCCCACCTCGGCCACCAGCGCGTCGGCGAGGGCGCCGATGCTGTCGAGGCACGGCTCCTGGCGCCGGTCCTGGCGGCCGGGATACTGAACGGCCAGGACGTCGACGCCCGGTGACATGGCGCGCGAGACCGGGAAGTAGAACGACGCCGAGCCGCCCGCGTGCGGGAAGCAGACCAGCCGGTGCGGGGCGTCGGGCGCGGGATGGAAGCGCCGTATCCAGGCCCCCGTCCCGATGGTCGTCTGCGTGGCCATCCTCAGGCTCCCAGTTCGGGCGAGATCACGTAGTCGGAGACGTCCGCGGGGTTCTCGGTGATGCGGCCCAGGGCCTCCTTCACCGCGACGGCCAGCCGCTCCTGCTTGGCGGCCTCGCGGGCCTCGCGGCGCTCCACGAACTCCGGCATCACCTCGCGGGCGAACAGCTCCAGCGACTCAAGGATGTGCTCGTGCCGGTTCTTGCCGACCTGCACCGAGAAGATCAGCTGGTCGACGCCGGCCGCCTCGTACCGGCGGATGGTGTCGGCGATCTGCTCCGGCGTGCCGATACCGCGGCGCAGCGAGGTGATCTGCTCCAGCATCGCCTTGGCCTCGGCGCTGGGCTCCTCGCCGTCCGCCGCCGGGAGCGGCTCGCGGGTCAGGCCGACGGCGGCGCGGTTGTTCTGGAAGTCCTGCCACACGTCGGTGACGCCCGGACGGTGCTGCCCGGTGATGTAGTAGTGCATCAGCGAGTACGAGAAGAAGTGCGCGCCGTCCAGACCGCGGTCCAGGGCGGTCTCCTCGTCCGGGTGGAGCATGAACGGGAAGACCACCGAGAAGTTCGGGTTCACACTCTTGCCCGCGGGCACGCACTCCTCGGACGCGATGATGCCGTAGTAGGTGTCGACCCACTCCTTGGCCTCCTCGGGGGAGACGAAGGAGAAGGACAGCGCGCCGATGCCGTTGCGGGCCGCGGTCTCGATGGTCGTACGGGCGCTGCAGGCCATCCACAGCGGCGGGTGCGGCTTCTGCTTCGGCTTGGGCAGCAGGTTGCGCGGCGGCACACTGGCCCACTGGCCCTCGTAGCCGGTGAAGGGGGTCTCGGTCAGCAGCCGGGTGACGATCTGAAGGGACTCCTGCCACTGTTCCTTCTTGCTGTCCCGGTCGACACCGAAGGCACCCAGCTCCAGCTGCGAACTGCCCGCGCCGGTACCGAAGTCGACGCGCCCGCCGGAAATCAGGTCCAGGGTGGCCAGCCGCTCGGCGACCCGGATCGGGTGGTTCACCGCGGTCGGCAGGGACACGATCCCGTGGGCGAGACGGATCCGCTGGGTGCGGGCGGCGGCCGCGGCGAGGAAGACCTCGGGAGCCGAGGAGTGGGAGTACTCCTCCAGGAAGTGGTGCTCGGTCGCCCACGCGTAGTCGAAGCCGAGGCGGTCGGCCAGCTCGATCTGCTCCAGCGACTCGTTGTAGAGCCGCTCCTCGCTGTCCTCCTCCCACGGACGGGGCAGCTGGTGGTGGTAGAGGATGCCGAATCGCATGACGTGTACTCCTTGATGGCTGGGCTGGGCTGGGCTGGGACGAGGTCAGGCCGCGGGACGGTGAAAGGCGGAGCGGTAGAACAGCAGGGGGCCGGCGGCGTCGGAGTCGGCGACAGCGGCCGCGCGCACCCGGCCGACGACGATCCAGTGGTCCCCTCCGGGGTGCACCGCCTCGAGGGTGCAGTCCGCCCAGGCGAGCGAGCCCGCCAGCACCGGCGAACCGGTAGCCGCAGCGGGCGTCCAGTCGACGCCCGCGAACTTGTCGGCACCGCTGACCGCGAAGGAGCGGCACAGCGCCTCCTGGCCGGCGGTGAGGATATTGACGCAGAACGCGCCGGACGGCTCGATCCGCGGCCAGGTCGAGGAGGTCCGGGCGACCGAGAAGGTCACCAGCGGCGGCTGAAGGGACAGCGAGGCGAAGGACTGGCAGGTGAAGCCGACCGGCTCCGCCCGCTGGACCCCGGCCCGCGCGGCGAGCGAGGTGATGATGGTCAGCCCGCTGCAGAAGTGGCCAAGGACGCGCCGGAACTCGCCCGGGGCTATCCGGTCCTCCAGGGTCGGTGTGTGCGCAGGCGCTTGCATGAGAACAACTCCCGTCACTGCGGCGCTTGTTCGAGGATCACGTGGGCGTTGGTGCCGCTGATGCCGAAGGAGGACACACCGGCCCGGCGCGGACGTCCGGTCTCAGGCCACGGCCGGGCCTCGGTCAGCAGCCGGACCAGGCCCGCGTCCCAGTCGACCTGCGGGGTCGGCTCGTCGACGCCGAGCGTCTTCGGCAGCGTGCCGTGGCGCATCGCGAGGATCATCTTGATGATCGACGCCACCCCGGCGGCCGCCTGGGTGTGCCCCAGGTTGGACTTGACGGAGCCCAGCCACAGCGGCCGGTCCTCGCCGCGGCCCTGGCCGTAGGTGGCCAGCAGCGCCTGCGCCTCGATCGGGTCGCCCAGCTTGGTGGCCGTGCCGTGCGCGTCGACCGCGTCCACATCGGCGCTGGCCAGGCCGGCGCTCTGCAGCGCCTGCCGGATCACCTTCTGCTGTGCCGGGCCGTTCGGCACCGTCAGACCGCTGGACGCGCCGTCCTGGCCCAGCGCCGAGGCCCGCACGACGGCCAGGATCCGGCGGCCGTTGCGCTGGGCGTCGGACAGCCGCTCCAGCAGGAGCATGCCGCTGCCCTCGCCCCAGCCGGTGCCGTCGGCCGCCGCGGCGAAGGACTTGCAGCGGCCGTCCGGGGCGAGCCCGCGCTGCTTGGTGAAGTACTGGAACGTCTCCGGCGAGGCCATCACGGTCACCCCGCCGGCCAGGGCGAGCGCGCACTCGCCCGTGCGCAGCGCCTGCGCGGCCAGATGCAGGGCGACCAGCGAGGACGAGCAGGCGGTGTCGACGGTGACCGCCGGGCCCTCCAGGCCCAGGGTGAAGGCGATGCGGCCGCTGATCAGGCTGCCGCCGGTGCTGGCACCCTCGTACTCGTGGTACATCAGCCCGGTGAACACGCCCGTCCGGCTGCCCTTCAGGGACAGCGGGTCGATCCGGGCGTTCTCGATGGTCTCCCACGCGGTCTCCAGCAGCAGCCGCTGCTGCGGGTCCATCTCCAGCGCCTCGCGCGGCGAGATGCCGAACAGTTCGGCGTCGAAGTCCGCCGCCTCGTGCAGGAAGGCCCCGTGGCGGGTGATGCTCGTGCCGGGCGCCGCGTTCTGCGGGTCGTACAGGCGGTCGACGTCCCAGCCCCGGTCGGTGGGGAAGGGCGTGACGCCGTCGCGTTCCTGCGTCAGCAGCGTCCACAGGTCCTCGGGGGTGTCGACGCCGCCGGCGAACCGGCACGCCATCCCCACCACCGCGACGGGCTCCGCGGTGGCCTGCGCCAGGCGTTCGTTCTCCTGGCGCAGCCGCTCGTTGTCCATCAGGGACGCGCGCAGTGCCTCGACGATCTCGTCGGTCTTCATGACTGCTCCCAACCTCCGCCTCATTGGGACTTCTTGGCCCCGAGGGCCGTGCGGACCAGATCACCGATGTCCATGTCGGCGATGGCGCTCACCAAGGCGCCGGTGTCGCCGTTCGCCCCGGCTTCGAGGGCCGGCTCGCTCCGCGGCGGCGCGAGCTCGTCGAGCAGGTACGTCGCGAGCACTTCGGGGTTCGGGTAGTCGAACATCAGCGTGGCCGGCAGCCGCAGCCCGGTCTCGGTGCCGAGCAGGTTGCGCAGCTCGATCGCGGCCAGCGAGTCGAGGCCCAGCTCGGTGAAGCCCCGGCTCATGTCGATGGCGTTCGGGTCGTCGTGCCGTACGGCCGCGACCTTAAGCCGTACGACGTCCAGCAGGATCCGCAGCTGCTCGTCCTCGGTGAGGCCGGCCAGCCGCTCGTCCAGGCCCTGCTCCACGGCAGGCTCCACAGCCCCGGCTGCTGGCGCGGCCGCGGCCGCGGCCGCCGCCCGGACCGCGGACCGGCCGGCCGGCACCAGGCCGCGCAGCGGCCTGGGCACGTCACCGGCCGCGGCGAGCGCCGCCGTGTCGATCCGCAGCGGCACCAGCAGCGTCTCGCCGGACCCCAGCGCCGCGTCGAACAGGGCGAGCCCTTCCTCCGCGCTGATGGCCGGGGTGCCGAGCTTGCGCTGCCGCTCGAACACGGACGCGTCCAGCGCAGCGCCCATGCCATCGCCCTCCCACAGGTGCCAGGCCAGCGACGTGGCCGCCAGGCCCTGAGCCGCGCGGTGCTGGGCGAGGGCGTCGAGGAAGGTGTTGGCGGCGGCGTAGTTGGCCTGTCCGGCGTTGTCCAGGAACCCGGTCGTCGAGGAGAACAGGACGAACGCGTTGAGGTCCAGGCCGAGTTCACCGGCCAGTTCGTGCAGGTGCCAGGCGGCGTCCGCCTTGGGCGCCAGCACGGTGTCGAACCGTTCGGGGGTGAGCGAGGCGATCAGCCCGTCGTCGACCACACCCGCCGCGTGCACGATGCCGCGTACCGGATGCGCGGGGTCGACGGCGTTCAGGACGGCGGTCAGGGCGTCGCGGTCGGCGGCGTCGCAGGCGGCGAGGGTGACGGTGGCGCCGGCGGCGGTGAGGTGCTCGCGCAGGCCGCCGGCGCCGGGGGCGTCGGGTCCGCGCCGGCTGGTGAGCAGCAGGTGGCGCACGCCGTGCTCGGCGACCAGGTGGCGGGCGACCAGCGCGCCGAGACCGCCCGTGCCGCCGGTGACAAGGACCGTGGACCGAGCGTCCCAGGGGCTCGCGCCGGAACCGGCGGCGGCCTTCTCCAGGCGCTCGACGCGTGCCTTGCCCGCCCGCAGCGCCAGCTCCGGCGCACCCGAGGCCGCGGCCGCGGGCAGGGCCCGGGCGGACGCCTCGGTGCCGTCCAGGTCCACCAGGACCAGCCGGTTCGGGTGCTCCGCCTGCGCCGCGCGGACCAGGCCCCACACCGCAGACTGCGCCACATCGGGGCTCTCGCCGGCCGTGACGGCGCGAGCGCCACGGGTGGCCACGACCAGCCGCGCACCGGCGAACCGCTCGTCGGCCAGCCACTGCTGCACCGCCGTCAGCACCGTGTGCACGGCGCTGCGGGCACCGGCCGCACCCGGGCCACCGCTCTCGACGTCCAGCAGCACCAGCTCCGGGACATCCCCGGCCGCCGCCGACACCGCGTCCAGCCGCGGCAGTTCGGCACCGGACGGCTCCAGCGCCGGACCGGGCACCCAGGACAAGCGGTGCAGCCCGTCGACGGAGGAGGCCGTGCCGAGCTGCCCGGCGGCGACCGGCCGGGACACCAGTTGCCCCACCGTGGCCACCGGCTGCCCGGCGGCGTCCGCCACCCGCAGTTCGGTGACCTCCTCGCCGCGCACCCGGCGCAGCAGCACCCGCAGCGAGGTCGCCCCGGCCGCGTGCACGCTCACACCGCTCCACACGAACGGCAGCTGCGTCGTGCCGGACTCGTCCTCGTTCAGCAGGTCCACATGGCTCGCCGCGTCGAGGAGGGCGGGGTGGAGGGTGAAGCGGGCGGCGTCGGTGTGGGCGTGGTCGGGGAGGGTGACCTCGGCGTAGACGTCCTCGCCCTTGCGCCAGGCCGCGGTCAGGCCCTGGAACAC
>NZ_JBQQBS010000084.1:0-32684 GCF_052245395.1 Streptomyces sp. 4N124 | reverse complement strand
TCCAGCCGCAGCAGCAAGTGCGCCCCGGCCACGACCAGGGTCGCCGAGTGCAGCAAGGCCGAGATAGGGCTCGGGCCCTGCATGGCCCTGGACAGCCAGAAGCTGAAGGGCAGTTGGGCCGACTTGCCGAACGCGGCCGCGATGACGCCGGCGGTGATGACCGCCGACCACGCGCCGGTCGCCTCCGGGAGTTCGTCGAGGGCGAGGGACGGGGCCTGCCCACTTGCCAGCGCCGCCCCGGCGGCGAGGTAGAGGCCGAGGTCGGCGGCGCGGGTGGTGAGGAAGGCCGTGTTGGCGGCGTCGCCGCGCTCGGGGTCGCGCCACCAGTAGCCGATCAGTGCCCAGGAGGTGGCGCCCATCACTTCCCACGCCATCAGCAGGACCGTCAGCGTGGTCGCGGTGACCGTCGTCAGCATCGCGCCGGCGAACAGCAGCATCAGTCCGAAGAAGCGGGCGCGTGCCTCCCCCGGTCCGATGTCCGCGACGCTGAACAGGAGGACGGCCGCGGTCACCGCCGTGACGGTCACCACCATGAGGCCCGACAGCCCGTCGACCGCGAGCCCGGCGGGAAGCCCTTCAAGCAGCGGCGCCTCAACCCGGGGGTGCTCGAAGGCCACCGCGACGGCGAGGCCGAGCGCGGCAACGGCCGCGCCGACCGCGACCGTCGGGGCGTACCGGTCCGCCGGGCGGCCGACAACCGCCAGCAGCGTCCCCACGGTCAGCGGCAGCGCGACGAGCGCCCACAGCAGCGCGCTCACTCCTTCAACTCCGCCGCCATGTCGGTCATGTCGACCTCACGAGCCCGGAACAGCGCGGTGACCACGGCGAAGCCGATCGCCATCTCCACCGCCATGACCGTGACCGCCAGGACGACCAGCACCTGTCCGTCGGCCGCCGCCGGCGCTATGTAGTGCCACACGGCCGCCGCACCGACGATGACGCCGCCCAGCATCAGTTCCAGCCCCATCATCAGCATCACGATCGACTGCTGGGTGAGCGCGCCGAACAGGCCGATGCTGAACAGAGCCGCGGCGAGCAGCAGAAAGAGCTCCAGGCTCATCGGCCCATCCCTCCCCGTACCGGGTCGTCGGCGGTGCGCGCCTTGAGGTCGTCGCCGAAACGGTCGTAACGGCCCCGGCGCGTGGCCAGGACGACGGTCGCGACGATGGTGGCGAACAGGGCGAGGCCCAAGGTCATCATGGTGAGCATCTGCGGGCCCATCAGCGACAGGCCCAGGTCCATGGTCGGATCGGCCGACGGCCTGCCGCGCCGCGACGGCCACGGGGCGAGCAGGATCCCGGCGGCGAGGACGGCGAAGACCGCCGCGCAGATCACGGCCGCGCCCTTCGTGTTGTGGACCATGGTCATCGGCATGAGCCCGGCAGGGTTCATCATGTACATCACCATGAATACGGCCATGATGGCCATCTCGATGGTCATCATCAGCACGATCACGACCCCGAGGTAGTCCAGCCCGAGCAGCAGCACCTCACCGCCGACGCACAGGAGAGAGGCCAGCAGCGCGTACGTCGCCCGGGCCATGGAGTCGAACCGGAACACCATGACCCCACTGGCCACCGCCAACAGGGCCAGCACCCAGAAGGTCACGTCGTCAAGCACGGCCCTCACCTCCTCATCGGTTCAGGACGACGATGGCCACGACCAGCGCCTGAAGCAGCGTCAGCGGCACCAGCACCATCCACGCCAGCTCCATGTACCGCTCCATCCGCAACACGGGCAGCAGCCGACGCCCGGCCACCAGCAGCGCCAGCACGGCCACGGTCTTGAGCAACGTCCACGCCCAGCCCGGCAGCAGCGGGCCGTGCCCGCCGCCGAGGAACAGCGGCACGCTGAAGCCGGCCGTCACCACGAGCAGCATCCACCGGCCGCCCAGCAGCACCAGCCGGTCCACGCCCGCCAGTTCGACGGCGGCACCCCCGGCCGCGTCCCGCGCGAGTGGGTACGCGAACGGCCCCCAGAAGGCCATCGCGAGCGCACTCAGCAGATAGACGACGAACGCGGCCGGCATCCACACCACGAACCACAGCCCGTCCTGGGCCGCGACCACGTCACCGACCCGCAGGGACTCGGCTCCGAGAGCGGCGGTGGTGATCGCGAACATGTGCGGCAGTTCGTACGCCAGACCCTGCGCCAGAAACCGGTACCCACCGATCAGCGACAGCGCCGAGTTCGGCCCCCATCCCGCCAACCACACCGCCGCCCAGGCCAGCGCCTCCATCGCGTTGAACCACACGATGCCGACGGACGGATCGCTCACGGAACGGAAACCCCACGGCAGTACGGCACCCGCGAGCACCGCCGCCACCGGGACCAGCACCACGCCCAGCCTTCCGAGCAGCCGATCCGCGGCTGTCGTACGACGGGGCTGCTGGACGAGCAGCCGCAGGGCCTCGCGTAGCGGAGCCAGCGCCCGCAGCCCGGCCTCCCGGACGCTCCCGGCAGGACCGCGCTCGGCCGCCCCGGTCAGCACCGCGTCGAACCCAGATGTGATCACGGCGGCCATGGCCAGCGCGACGGGGAGGATGACGGGCGCCCACAGGGGCGCGGCATCAGACATGGGCCGCTCCCGACAAGGGCGTGAGCGTGAGTTCGTCGATGTCGGGGTCGAGGCTGGCCACGATGATCCGTGCGCAGGCGAACTCCGCTCCGGTCAGCAACTCCGGAAGGATGTCGAGCAGCGCCTGCGACGGCGGCCGTGCTCCGCCCAGGCGTCCGCGCGGGCCGGTGAGTTCGTCCGGCGCCAACGGCTGTTCGTCGTCGAGTACTTCGATGCCGCGCTCGATCTCGTCCAGCCAGATCCGCAGTCGGTCGTACGCGTCCCCGTCGGCAACGAGGGCCGGCCCGGTCACTCCTGCCTCGCCGGCTCTGGAGGACGACAGCTCCCCCAGCCCAGCGATCGACCAACGCAGGGTGCGTGAGCGCCGCACTCTGCGCAGTACCGCGCGCAGGTCGCAGCCGATCCCCTCGCGCGGCGCCCCCGACAGCAACTCGTCCCGCAGCCGACGGCACCGCGCGGCGACATCGTCCCAGCCGACGACAGCGAGGAGCCGCCCCACGCTGTCCAGATGCGCGGCACAGCGCCGACGCTCCGCGCGTCCGCGGGTGACTTCCTCGCCCTGCGCCGCCCGCAGCCATGGCTCGTCCCAGAAGGGCAGTCGATGGCCGGGCGGTACGGGGAGGTGGTCGACCTCTACGTCCTGTACGACGTCTCCTTGCAGAGTGAGTCGGAGAACGAGCCCTGTTGGCCAGTCGGTCAGGCCGGGGCCGATCGGTACGCGCAGCTGATCGAGTCTCAGCTCGTCACGGTCGTCGGCACGTTCGGCCATCGGCAGGCCTGCCACGTCCCCCATGGCATGCGTGTCGTGGCCCATGTGATCCATTTGGCCGGTATGGCCTTCGTGCTCCATGGGGTCCATGTGCGGGGCCCGGCTGTCGGAGTGGTGATTCTCGTGACCGTGATGGCCGGAGTGAGCCGCATGGTCGTCGTGCCCGTGGCCTGCGGAGCGGTGGTGAGTGCCTTGATCGTCAGCCTCGCGCGGAGCAACTGCCCTGCCGGTCAGATCCCTGCGCGCCGTCTCGAGCGCGTGCGTGGCGTGCCCGGCCCCCTCGACCACGATGCGCAGGGCCGGCTCCGGCATCGACCGCTCGATGTCGTCCAGCCAATGCGCGTCCCGCGGCTCCGGGACGCCGCAGACGACCAGCAGGTCGGCAGCGGCCGGGGCGCCCGCCACCGCCCATCCCCGCCGGCGTACCTCTGCCTCCACCTCCAGCCGGATGTCCGTCGCTCCGGGCAGCGCGACCGCCAGGACCGCCGGGCGCTGCATCGCCGTACGCCGCAGAAGACTTCTCAGGTCCACCGCAGGGCCCCCTCGCGCCAGGCGTAGGCCACCGCTGCGAAGAGGATCCCCAGGAAGAGGAACATCTCGACGACGGCCGTGGTGCCCACTTCAGAGACGACCTTCACCCACGGGTACATGAAGAGCATCTCCATGTCGAAGGCCAGGAAGATCATGGTGACCGCGTACCAGCGAACATGGAACCGGGAAACGGCGTGCTCGCCCGGCTTGAGACCACCGGCGAAAGGGCCCGTCTCCAGGGGAGTCCGCGCTGCGGCCAGCCACAGGCCCAATCCGTAGAGGATCGCCAGCCCGGCCCCGACGACACCGAGAAGGACCAGCATCGGCTGCCATGCGTCCATCCCGCCCGACCTCCGCTCTCGGCGTCATACGGCTTACGGTGAAGCGTCACACCACTAAGGACGTTAGTGGTTGGGATGCCGCCGAAACCACTCCCGCCTCGGGGAGAGCTTACCCCCTGGGGGTATCATGGCTACTCCTCTTGGGAAGGAGCAAGAACATGGTTCAGAAGGTTTACGACGTCAAAGGCATGACGTGCGACCACTGCGTCCACGCCGTCAGCTCCGAACTCGGCGGCCTCCCCGGAGTCGAGGACGTCCAGGTGGATCTGCCGTCGGGCCAGGTCACGGTGACCAGCGAACAGCAGCTGGATTCCGCCGCCGTCGCCGCAGCAATCGACGAGGCCGGCTACGAACTCGTCGGCGGCGAGAGCCAGTGAACCCGCGGGCCGAGCTGCTGCGCCGGGCAGTCGGTCACCCTGCCGTCCGGCTCACGGCCGCGGTGCCGCTCGCTCGGTACGCTGACGCGCCGCGACGGTAGCGGGGGGTGCCATGTCGGCGCCCCAGCGAGATGACGGAGCGTATGAGCTACAGGGCCAGGGCGGGGCGAGGTGTGATGGGGCGCCTGTCCCTCCTCTCGCTCCTCGCCCTGATGCACCTTTCTCGCCCACGCGGGTGATACCGGCATCGGCCACGAACGCGAGACCGTAGCTCACGCTCACGCGGTTCAGTTCGAGCCGACCACACCGATCCCACTCGTCGCTGGTGCTGGCCACCGCGGCGGTCGCCTTCGTCGGGCTGCGCGGTATCGCCGCCGACATGGCCGCCGAGTCCGGCGGTGGCGGTCACAGCCATGGCGAGGAGACCACCAGCGAATCGGAGACGGCGAAGACGGACGACGGTCATACGGAGGACAGCCACGGGGCGCCGGTGGCCGGGGGCTGCAGCAGAGGGCAACCGCCGCGGCTCCCGGCACCGAGGCACTGTCGGGCCCGTTGCCTGGGTCAGTGCACATGCGGGCCGCCGGTCGACTGCGGTTTGCCACGCGGTACGAGGCCCAGGGCCACGACGGCGCTGGCAGCGGCCGCCACCGCACACACCGTGAACGCGTCGGCGAAGCCACCCACCGCGCCTCGCTCGAAGCCGGAGGCCGCGACGGTCGAAACGACGGCGACGCCGATCGAGCCACCCACCTCGTGGAAGGTGTTGACGACTCCAGAGGCGAGCCCCGCCTCCCCCTCCTCGACCATGGCCAGGGCGGTCGTCGTGGCGGTGACGAACACCGCGCCGATGCCGAACGAGGCGATCACGAAGCCGGGCAGGAGTCCGGCGTACACGCTGCCGGTCTCCGACAACTGGGTCAGGGGAATGGTTCCGGCGGTGGCGACGAGCATGCCCGCGACAGCGGTCGGGCGACTGCCGATCCGGCCCACGAGCCGGGACCCGAGGTGGGCGCCGATGCCGGTGGCCACGGCGACGGGCAGGAACACCAGCCCGGTCCGCAGCGGGCTGAATCCCCGGACGTGCTGGAGATACACGGACCCGAGGAAGAAGAACGCGATCAGTAGGGCGGTGGCGATCAACATCAGGAAGGCGCCGGCGAGCACCGGCCGCCGGGTGAACATCCGCAGATCCATCAGCGGAGCCCGGCTGGCACGCTCGACCAGCGCGAAGGCCACATAGGCGAGTACGGCACCGGCCAGCGGCAGCAGGGTCGAAGCGTCCGCCCAGCCGGCGTCCCCCGCCTTGACGAGGCCATAGATCAGGGCTGCGGTGCCCGCGGTGACGAGCAGCGCGCCGGGGACGTCGAGCCGTGCGGGCCGCGGTGGTTGGGCCGGGACGAAGGCGGGGAGGGCGAGTAGCAGGAGCAGCCCGACGGGCACGTTGATGTAGAACACCCATTGCCAGCCGGGTCCGTCGGTCAGGGCTCCGCCGAGGAGTACGCCGGCCGCCGAGCCGGTGCCGCCGATCGCCGCCCAGACGCCGAGCGCCTTGTTGCGTTCGGTGCCGTGGAAGGTCGTGGTGACGATGGAGAGCGCGGCCGGGGACAGCAGGGCCGCGCCGACGCCTTGGCCGATCCGGCCTCCGAGCAGTGTCGGGGCGTTCTGGGCGAGACCGGTGACCAGTGAGGCGGCTGTGAAGAGAACGAGTCCCGCGAGCAGGGTGCGACGGGCGCCGAGGGCGTCGGCGAGTCGGCCGCCGAGCAGCATCAGCCCGCCGAAGCAGAGGGTGTAGGCGGTGACCACCCAGGTCAGGGTCTCCCGGCCGAGGTCGAGGTCGGCCGCCATGTCGGGCAGGGCGACGTTCACGACGGTGACGTCGAGGATCAGCATGAACTGGGCGAGGCAGATCAGTGCGAGGGCTGCCCAGCGGCGCGGGTCGGCGGGCGGGCGATGGCCTTGCTCGGCCGTGTGCGGTGCACCGGATGCGGAGTGGGTCATGACGAGTCCTTCGAGTGGGTTGTTCCGGTCGGGTCCGCGCCGCGGGCCGGAGCGAGGAAGAGGGCGAGGAGCACGCCCGCCGCGGTGACACCGGCCCCGGCGAACATCGCCGGTCCCATGCCATCGACGAACGCGCGGCGAGCGGCCTCAGCGAAGGCGTTTCCGGCCCCGCCCGGCAGCTGCTCGGCGAGGGCGAGCGCGGTACCCAGGGACTCCTTCGCGGAGTCGAGGACGCTCTCGGGAACAGGGGCGGACAGGTCGTCGAGTCCGCTGCGGTAACGGTCGGAGAGCAGGCTGCCCATGACGGCTACTCCGGTCGCCGCGCCGAGTTGGATGGCGGCGCTGTTGGTGGCCGAGCCCACGCCGAGGTCCGTTTCGGGCAGCGAGCCGACGATGGCGTCGCTGGTCGCGGTGATGACGAAGCCGGCGCCCGCGCCCAGCAGCAGCATCGCCACGAGAGCCCGGCCGTAGCCGTCCGTCGCCTCGGTGGTGGCAAGCACCGCCGAAGAGGCGCACAGCAGGGCGAGTCCGAGGGCCGACACCGCGCGCATTCCGATGCGCGGCGTGAGAACGCCCGCCAGGGGTCCGGCGACCAGCAACGCGAGCGCGGCCGGGCCGAGCCGGAGCCCTGTCTGCCCGGGGCTGTACCCGAGCACGAACTGGAAGTGCTGCACTGCCACGAACAGCGTGCCGATCAGAGCGAACGCACCCAGCAGCACCAGCAGGTCGCCCGTGGCGAGAGCACGGTGCCGGAAGATCCTGGGCGGCAGCATCGGGGACGCGGCCCTGCGCTGCCAGCCGAGGAAGGCGGCCAGCAGGAGGGCACCCACCGTGAAGGCGGCCAGCACGCCAGAGCTTGTCCAGCCGCGGTCGGGCCCTTCGATGACCGCCCAGAGGACGCTTGCCACGGCCACGACGGACAGCAGTGCCCCGGCGGGATCCAGCCGCCCGCTCTCGGGCGCACGGGAGTTGGGCACGAGCAGGGCGGCGGCGATCAGGCCCGCGATGCCTATCGGGAGGTTGATCAGGAACACCGATCCCCACCAGTAGTGGCTCAGCAGCCAGCCGCCGACCATCGGCCCGATGACTGTCCCGACGCCGACGGCGGCCGACCAGATGCCGATCGCCTTGGTGCGTTCGGCGCCGCGCGGGAAGACGTTCCCGATGACGGCGAGCGTCGCCGGCATGATCAGCGCCTCGCCGACGCCCATGGCTCCGCGCGCGAGCACCAATGTGGTGACGGATCCGGCGTACGCGGCCACCACAGACGCGGCCGTGAACAGCGCCAGGCCGGACATGAAGATCCACTTGCGGCCGAGCCGGTCCGCCAGGCTGCCGCAGAACAGCACCAGGCTGCCGGACATCAGCGCATAACTGTCGACGATCCACTGCAACTGGCTGGTGGAGGCGCCGAGTTCACCGACGAGGGTCGGCAGGGCGACATTCAGCACGGTGGTGTCGAGGCCAACGACCAGCAGGCTCACGCTCACGACGGCGAGGGTCAGCCAGCGCCGGACCGGGGGGTCGGCCGTCTGCGGTACGGCGGTCACCGGATGAGTCACGGAAGGCACGAGGTCCCCTTTCTCGTGCACGGTCTCGCTCGACCGCACGACTAACTGAACCATACTGTTCAGTTCATATGAACTCAACCGTACAGTTCAGGTTGGTGCTAGGGTCGGGCTCATGAGCGTGGACAGCGTCAAGCAGCCCCCCAGCGGACCCCGCGCGGAGCTCAAGCGGCAGGCCATCGTGCGGGCAGCCCGCGAGTTGTTCCTACGGGAGGGCTTCGGCGTCGGTATGGACACCATCGCCGCCGAGGCCGGCGTGTCGAAGGTGACCGTCTACAACCACTTCGGCAGCAAGGAAGCCCTGTTCACGGCGGTCATCACCAGCGCACTTGACGAGCCGCTCGCCGGGGAGTCGTCGGCCGCGCTGGAAGGCCTGGCCGGAGCCGAGGACCTGCGGGCCGCCCTCGTCGAAGCGGCCCGCACCTGGGTCCACGCCGTCCGCACCAACCACGAGGTCACCGCGCTGCGCAACCTCGTCGCCGCCGAACTCCACCGCTTTCCCGAGCTGGGCGAGGCCTGGAGACACCGTGGCACGGAAAGCCACCACCCCGCCGTCGCAGGCGCCCTGCGCGCCCTCACCGAGCAAGGCCGGCTGGAGATCCCCGACCTACAGGTGGCGATCATCCAGTTCTACGGCCTCCTGGTCTTCCCCCACATGGTCTTCAGCTCCTACGGCACGAACATCGACGAGGCCCTGACGGACCGTCTCATCACCAGCGGCGTCGACATGTACCTCGACCACTACGGACCTCGGGGCACATAGCCGCCCGTCCGCGTCGAGGACAGCCCGACAGGGCGGGGCACCGTGCGGTGCCCCGCCCCTGGGCCGGAGGGCCGTTGGGTCAGGCGGTGGCGGGCAGCGGCTCGGCGGCGGGTGGCGCCGTCAGCCGGCCGGTGCGGTGCAGGCCGTACAGGGCGGCCGCACACGCCAGTCCCAGCACGCACAGCGTGATCCACGGCAGTGCGGGCATCCCGGCCGCGCGGGCGGCGTCGAGCGCGGCGCCCGTGCCCAGGTTCCCGGCGGTGATGCCGATGCCGCAGATGGTGTTGTACAGCCCGTAGTGGGTGGCGACGAGGCGGTCACCGGAGAGACGGACGATGGTGTCCATCTCGAAGGGGTAGGCGATCATCGTGCCGACGGCCAGCAGCAGAGCGGCGAGCGTCGGCGGCACCGCCGCGAGCAGCCACCGCCCGATCCCCGACTCCGGTATGGGCACGGCCGTGGCCACCAGCAGGGGTACGAAGGCCAGGCCCATGACCGCCAGCCCGCGCACGAGTGCCTGCCCGGGCTCGTACCGTGCCTTGCACCAGGCCGTCACTCGCGTCTGGCCGAGGATCGTGCTCAGCCCGGAGACGGCGAAGAGCACCGCCACCGCCGCCGTGCCGAACTCCCCGTCGCCGCCGAGCCGGCGTACCTCCAGCGGCAGCGCCAGATAGACCTGAAACGACAGGACGTACGACCCGATCATGGCGACGGAGAACAGCAGGAACGGACGGTTGGCGAGGATGCCGCGCCACTGGGCGAGCACGCCCTGACCGCTGTCCCTCGCCTGCCGCTTGGTGTCCTCGGACCGCCGGGCGGGCAGCGCGCGGATCTGTACGACGCTCAGCAGCGCGAAGATCCCGGCCGCCACCAGGCAGGTGATGCGGAAGTCCACCCCGGTCAGCACCATTCCGACCAGCGGACCCAGCAGGATGCCGGCCTGGTAGAACACGTTGAACAGCGCGAACGCCTCGACCCTGCGCTCCCCCGCGTCGGCCGCGAGGTACGCCCGTACGGCCGGGTTGAACAGCGCCCCGGCCAGCCCCGTGGCCGCAGACGCGGCCAGCAGCGCGGGCAGCGAATCCACCAGCCCGAGCGTCGCGAAACCGAGGGTCCGCAGCACACATCCGGCGACGATCATGGGCTTGTAGCCGAGCCGGTCGGCGAGGGTGCCGCCGACCAGGAACATCCCCTGCTGGCTGAAGTTCCGTACGCCCAGGACGAGTCCGACGATCCAGCCGGCCAGCCCGAGCGTGCCGGACAGGTGGGCAGCCAGGTAGGGCATCAGCATGTAGAAGCCGAGGTTGATGGTGAACTGGTTCACCATCAACAGCTGGACGCTGCGTTCGTACGACCGTACCTGCGTGAGCAGCCCCTTCACCGGTCCTCCTCCGGCACGTCCGACCCGGCGCCCAGGGTGTCCGCGGCGAGTTCCTGAGCTGCGACCCGCAGGGTGAGGGGATCGACGACGGTGGTGCACCGGGTCCAGCGAGCGACCTCCTTCTCGTCCAGGCGGCCGATCAACTCCGGCTCGGGCGCCGGTGGGGAGTCCAGCAGGCCATGGGCGGCGCAGTAGTCGTCGTCGTAGACCGTCCCCAGGTAACGCTGCGGACCATCGGGGAAGATCGCGACGATCCGCGCGTTCGCGGGCATCGTCCGGGCCAGCCAGCCGGACACCAGGGCGACCGCGCCGACGCTCCAACCGCCGGTGGCGTAGTGGGATGCGGCCAGTTGGCGGCAGGTCCACACCGCCTCGGCCGGGGAGACCCAGTGCACCTCGGAGAAGTTCTCGTAGGCGACGTTGCGGGGGTAGATGCTGGAGCCGAGTCCGCGCATCAGCCGCGGTCGGGCGGGCTGGCCGAAGATCGTCGAACCGGGGGCGTCCACGCCGACGACGGTCAGCTCCGGGTAGAGCTGGCGCAGGACCCGTGAGATGCCGGCCGAGTGACCGCCGGTGCCCACGCTGCACACCAGCACGTCGATGTGGCCCATTTCGGAGGCGAGTTCGAGAGCCAGCGGGGTGTAGGCGGCGACGTTGTCGGGGTTGTTGTACTGGTCCGGACACCAGGAGTCCGGGTGCTGCTCCAGCAACCGCTGCACGCGCTCCCGGCGGGCCTGCTGCCAGCCGCCCGTGGGATGGGGCTCGGAGACGACGTTGACCTGGGCGCCGTACGCGGTCAGCAGCCGGGTCATGGACAACTCCAGCCCCGGATCGGTGACCAGGGTGACCGGGTGGCCGTACACCATCCCGGCCAGGGCCAGCCCCAGGCCCAGGGTGCCGCTGGTGGACTCGATGATCCGTCCGCCGGGCCTCAGGTCGCCACGGGCCCTGGCCCGCTCCACCATGTGCAGCCCCGGGCGGTCCTTGATACCGCCGGGATTGAACCCCTCGAGCTTCGCCCAGAAGCCGCGCCCGGCCGGGGTCAGCGGCTCCGACACCCGCAGCAGCGGGGTGTTGCCCACCAGCCCGGACAGGGCCGACTGGCCGGAGGCGGCCGCGGTCTTGATCAATGAAGCCATGTTTGTGTGTTCACTCTCGCTCGATGAAGGCACGGTGCGGGTTCATCTCGCGCCCCAGGGCGACAGGGCGGACCGTGGGTCCGCGTTCAGGCCATGGGTGCGCGGCAGCCGGTGAAGTCGGTCGGCTGCGAGCGCGTGGTCTAGATCCGCCACCGCGACGTACGCACGAGCGCCTCGCGGCCGGTGCGTGCGCTGCGACGTCTGCGCGATTCATGCCGTACGAGGGGTCTCGCCAACGCCATGGTCACGGCGACGAGTACGACCACGGTCAGCGCGGCGAGGGAAAGATCCTCCGTCGACTGGGCCGCTGTACGGATGATCAGGTCCGTTGCGCAGTCCCCGTCCCCGTGGGGGGCGTGGGGCCCGTGAGGCTCCCCGCCGGCAGCCATCGCCGAAGAAGCGGCGGGGAGGGACACCGGCCCGTGAGTCTCGTCCGGCCCACCGTGCATGACGGCGCACAGCATGAGCGCCACCACGAGGGTGCCGCCGATGGCAGCGACGAGTCGGCGCCACCACGACGAGCCGTATCGCGCCCACGGCGCGTGCGTACGGGAAAGTGTCGGCACAGGTCCTCCGCGCTGCTGCCACCTCTCCGACGAGGGCGGAGGGAGGCGCAGACATGGGTGGGGGCAGGAGGGTATCGACGAGCGTGATCGGCCCATCATGGGCATGGAATCCGGAGCTCGTCGCGCGTGATCAGCCGAACCGGTGACAACCGGCAGGCCAGTTGGAGGACTCTGTACTTCTAGACCTGCCGCACCACGGATGCTGCTCTCAGCGCCGCCGGTGCCGCCCCGCCCATCGGCTCACGAGCGGCAGGCACACGCACAGCCGAGGCATCTTCGGCACTGGTTGATTCGCGAACCGACGCTGCAAAGCAGGGCGTCACCAGGACAGGACCCTGCTGAGGCTGCCCGGATGCGCACTGCTCACCGGGATGCGACGACTCGTGACCACCATGGTGATCGTCCGCTTCCGCGGCCAACTGCGGTGCAGGCTCGACGGCAGCATGGTGAATGCCGTCAAACGGCACTGCGGCAGGGGCCGTTGCACTGGTGGAGAGATGTCCCCGGACACTCTCGACGTGCACGCCGTGTGTCACGAGGACACCGAACAGGAGCACGGCAATGGCCAGCACACGCAGCAGCGGACCCGCACCGGAGCGGGTCCTTATTGTGCGCCAGGGCGACCAAGCCGTAACCATGCCGTGATCGTAGCTGCTTGGGAGCGTTGATCGACCACCATCCCGGAAAGGCCGGGTGAACTCGCCAGACGATTGGCCGGTTTGCTGCGGCGACCGGGGTGGGCGTGCAGGTCGGCGAGTCACCCCTCGACGCCGTGCTCGGCGTAGGGGACGAGGCGTACCGGTCCGAGGAGGCCGTAGGGCTGTGTTCTGACGGGGCGTTTGAGGAAGCGGGAGTAGCCGGGTACGCCTTCCTCGGCGAGCGCGGTCAGCCTGTTCTTCAGCGTCGTGGCGACCTCGACCTCGATGGCGTTCCGGCCCGGGCGCAGGAACGCACCGACGTCGATCCGGACCGGCGCCACACCGGCCGGGTGGACGCGCCGCCCGTTGACCCGGACCTGGACGCCGCCCTCGACGCGGCCGAGTTCGAGGTAGGCGCCGCGGCCCCGACCGGTCCAGTGCTCGTCGAGCGTGACCGTCGTCCGGTAGGTGCCTGTGCCCGACGTCGCCCGCAGCCGGGGAAGGGTCCGCCAGTCCGCCAGCCGTTCGAGGCGGAGCGTGTGGCGTTCCCGCCCGCTCGGGAGCGCGCCGTCCACGTGCAGCGACCAGTGCTCCGGCTCCAACGGGGCAGGGAGTGTCCCGAAGTCGACCGTGACCGTCCGTCCGTCGTCGAGCCGGGCGGTCACGGCACCTGATCTGGTGGAGCGCAGACGCAGTTCGTGCCCGCGGACGACGACGGCTTCCGCCGTGGTGGACTCGATGTGCCGCCCGACGGGTCGTTCGAAACCGATCACCGTGCTCTCGCCGGGAGCCAGCTCGACCGGTACCGCTATGCGCCCGTCGCCGACCCGGAAGCGGCCCAGTGGACGGACCTCGCCGGTCCACAGGTCCCAGAGGTCAGGGGCCCGGTCGCCGACCGCGAAGGAGGCGGTGAAGCGTGCGGTCGCACCTCCGACGAGTCGGATGGTCTCGTCAAAGGCGGCTGACGTGTTGCACAGGAACCAGTAGTCGCCCGTGCGAGTCCGCCGGTGCACGCCGTACACCTGCTGCGGACGGTCGAACGACATGTCCGGCCGGACACCGAGCTGCTCGAGCGCCGCGGGAACGCCCGCCTCATCCCGTACCAGCCGGACCCGCGGCGACCGCCGGAGGTGCGCCACGGCGTCGCGCACCAGCACGTCCTCCCGCTGGGCGTCTCGGTAGCTCACCCCCCGGTCGGGGAAACGGCCGACGAACACGATCGGCAGGCCGTCGCGCGCGAAGGTCACCAGCCGCCGCGCCACGGCCGCGGACATGGCGTCGCTGCAATCGACCACGCCCTGGTGCTTCGACGCGTCCAGCTCGACGACCAGTGCGGCATAGCCCGGTGCCCGCACCACCAGCCGCCCGTCCCGCACCGCTGTGTCCTCGTGGGTGAGGGAACCGGGGTCGACGATGTCGAAGCTGTATCCCGACCCGGCCAGGGCGGCGTTCAGCAGCGGATCGCCGCGCTCGTCCGTGCGCGGGTCGTCGACCCGGCCATATCCCTGGACGTCGCGGTAGATGGCGATGTCGGTGACCGGACACCCGGCCCTGAGTACCGTCTGCGCCCGGGCGAAGTAGTCGGTGAGCGGTCGCAGGTGCCGCCACAGCGGGAGCGCCGGAGTGAACCCCTCACCGAACCCGAACTCCCGTCCGGCGAGGTCGTACTCGGAAGACCACGGCCACCACGACGGCCAGCCCGCGCCGTGAGCCGTCTTGTACGGGTATCCGTGGAGGACCAGCTCGTTCGCTCCACCGACGAAGCCCTTGTCGGCAAGGTACTTCAAGGCCTCAGGGGTGATCATGTAGTCGCCGTGGGTGATGTCCCCGATCTCGAGCGAGGCGATCTCGTGCCCGGCGAGGCGGCCACCCGAGGTAAGGGTCCGGGTGAAGCCGACCGGGCCGTCGAACGGGTCGGCGTCCGGAGCCGCGTACGCCTTGTTGACGGCGACGACGTCCATGGTCAGCATGTGCCCGCGCCCCTGGAAGTCGAGGCCGTGGCCACGAGCCCATGCGCGTGCCGGGCGCACGTGGTGGTCCACCCACAGCTCCGTCAGCGTCTCGTTGTAATCGTGCCGGATGCGTCGGCCGACGCATCCGGAGAAGTCGTAGACCTGCTGAGTGGCTTCGAGGTCGTCGGAGTGCCAGCCGACGACGGCCAGCGCCGGGAGGAAGCCGGTCAGGTCATAGCCCCGGCGAGCACGGAACTCCTCCAGGAACCGGCCGGTCCACAGCAGGCCGGTGAACTGGAACTCCAGCGAGTCCTCATGGAAGCGGTCCGCCACCTCGGCGGCGAGTGGGCCGAGGTGGTTGAGCAGACGCTGGTCGAGGTCGGCGGTTGCGGCCCTGGTGGCGTCCGGGTTGAGCTGGTCCAGCACCAGCGGGTCGTTCGGCCTGGTGCTGTCGTTCGACTGCTGGCCGGTGGGCACCTGCCAGAACCCGAACACGACCCATCGCCCTTCGGGCACCGTCCAGTGCACCCTGCCCTGCCCGTCCAGGGTCGGCGTGAGGTCCATGGTGTGTTTCGCGTCCAGGACGGCCGGTGCCTGGAGCCGGGCGGCTACGGCGGCCACCGGTCGCGCGGCGCGCGGGTCCACGTCGCCGGGCCGTGGCGGGACGCCGCTGAACCTGGAGGGCCCCGTCACTTCCCGGTGACCGAACACAAGCTGCTGCTGGGCGAGGGCGGAGAACCGGCCGGACACGGCAGGGCTGTTCCACGGCCAGCCCGAGCTCACCTGGAAGTCGATGCGGAAGTCGTGGTCGCGTGCCGCCCGCAGAGCCGTCTCGACGCGGCGGGCCCAGTGGGGTGCGCCCCACAGGAACCGTTCGGGCGGACGCAGGTCGTTCGGGTGGGCGAGGCCGGGGGTCTCGAAGAACTGCGCGCCACCGAAGCCGGCGTTCACCATCTCCCCGATCTCGGCGCGGAGTTCGGCGTCCTTCACGGCCGGACCGGGCCACCACCACGTGACTCGGGGGCGAAGCCGCGGGCCGGGGTCCCGGAACATCTCCGCCAGGTGGCCGTCCGCGGAGGTCTGACCCGTTGTAGTCGCATTGCCACCATGTAAGGGAGGTGCGGTCGCGCCCGGCAGCACCAGGGTCGCACTGAGCGCTCCGAATCCACCGAGGAACTTACGTCGATCGATGCCGGAGTCATTCTGGTCGTCGATCATCTACCGTCCTCTCCCTGCGAGTTGACCTCAGCCTGGGGAGGGGGGAACGGTCGCCGCCATCGGCCGATGGTCTAGCGGCAGCCGACGAAGGTATGTGTCAGGCCCGCTCCACCAGTGTCGAGTGGGCCCTCTCGAGGCCCTGCGTGTGGCCGTCCCCCCAACTCGACATAGACGTGTCCGCCGGCCGCACAGGCCTCACGTAGGGCAGAGCTCTGTTCTCTGACCCACGCGGCGATCTCCCGGTAGGTGGTGTCATCGGCTCCATCGAGCCAGTCCGGGGCGGTCCTCAAGTGTTCGGTGGTCAGCTCCGTGTTTCCGAGGAAGACGGAGCGCAGGTAGATCACGTGCAGACCGTATCCCGGGCTCCAGCTTGGGTGTTGTCGCGGCGGCACCGTCGTGATCAGCGCCTTCGGATCAGGCAGGTGAGGTGATGGACGCGGCGGACTACGACAGACGGTCGGTGCCGCCGTCAGGGGTGGCGTGGGCCAGGCCCGTCCGGTAGGCGATGACGACGAGTTGGGCCCGGTCGCGGGCCTCGAGCTTCGTCATGGCGCGCTGCACGTGGGCGCGGACGGTGAAGGGGCTGAGGAACATCCGCTCGGCGATCTCCTGGTTGGACAGGCCGGTCGCGACCAGGGCCACCATCTCGCGCTCGCGCGGGGTGAGCACGGCGAGTTGTTCGGGGTCGTACGACGGGGCGTGGTCCGGTGTGGCGAGGAAACGGGCGACCAGGGAGCGGGTCGCGGCAGGGGACAGAAGAGTGTCGCCGGCGGCGATCGTACGCACGGCGTCCGCCAGGTCCTCGGCGCCGATGCCCTTGCCGATGAAACCGCCGGCCCCCGCGCGGAGGGCCTGAGCGACGTACTCGTCGGTCTCGTACGTGGTGAGGATCAGGATGCGGCTGGCACGCAGTTCCGGGTCCGCGCAGATCTCCGACGTGGCGGTGACACCGTCCACCTCGGGCATACGGATGTCCATGACCACCACGTCCGGGCGCAGCTCCCGGGTGAGCCGCACCGCCTCCCTGCCGTCGCCTGCCTCGCCGACCACGGTGATGTCGTCGGCGCTGTCGAGAAGCATCCGGAAGGCACCGCGCAGCAGGGCCTGATCGTCCGCGAGCAGCACCCGGAGCGTCACAGCGCATCCCCGGCCTCTGAGTCGCCCGTCCGTCCGTCGCCTGTCGGTCCGTCGGTCATTCGTCCCTCGATGGTTGTCGCTCCGTCAGTCCTTCGCATCGTGTCTTCGGCGGGCGGGAGGGGCAGTTGGGTGGAGACGAGGAATCCGCCCTCCGGGCGCCTGCCCGCGGAGAGATGTCCGCCGACCGCGGTGGCGCGTTCACGCATCCCGATCAGACCGTAACCGGGCGGACGGTCCGGCACCTTGGACTCACTCGGCCCCGCGGACGCGGTCCGCACCGTACGGGCACCCCTTCCGTCGTCGGCGACGGTGATGGTCACGCGATCGCGGTTCCAGGCGAGACGCACCCGGGCGCTACCGGTACCGGCGTGCTTGGTCACGTTGGTCAAGGCCTCCTGGACGATGCGGTAGGCGGTGAGGTCCACTCCCGGCGGCAGCGGCCTGGCCGTGCCCTCCTGGTGCACCGACACCTCCAGACCCGCGCGGCGGAAGGATTCGAGGAGCGTGGGAAGCCGGGACAGGCCGGGCGCCGGTTCGGCGGGCGCGGCCGCGTCCCCGGACTGACGCAGCAGGCCGACCGTGGCCCGCAGGTCGTCGAGCGCGTCGCCGGTGGTCTTGACGAGCTCCTTCAGGCTCTTGCGGGTCTGCTCCGGGCGGGCGTCGAAGAGGTGGGCGGCGACCGTGGCCTGCGCGTTGGCCAGGGTGATCTGATGGGCCACGAGGTCGTGCAGTTCCCGCGCGATGCGCAACCGTTCCTCGGACACCCTCCGGCGCGCCTCGCTGTCCCGGCTCTCCTCGGCCCGCCGCGCCCGCTCCTCCACGGCAGCCAGGTAGGCCCGTCGGTTCTGCGCCGAGTTACCGAGTACGCCGGCCACCAGCGGGAACGCGGCCACCGCTCCCATCCTGCTCGCGTCCTTCCACGAGTTGGTCCCGAACGGGACGGTGGAGGCGACCAGCAGCACCGTGGAGGTGAGCAACACCGCGCTCGCCGCGCGCCGTTCCATGCGCACGGCGAGCGAGTAGGCGGTGATCACGGCGGGGGCCACGATGAGCGGGCTCAGCAGCAGACCCGACGGCGCGACCAGCATGCCGGTCGCGGTCGTGACCGCGATGGCGGCCAGGGGTCTCCTGTGCCGCACCGGCAGCACGGCACAGGACACCACGGCGATGAGGTAGGCGACAGCGGGCGGCGGAGACACTGGCTTGTCGTCGGTCTGCACCACGCTGCCGAGCAGACAGATCGCGAACGCGGTCGCCGTGATCGCTCCCTCCCGCCACCACGTGCCGCGTGATCGCGGGCCACCGCCACCCGTGTTCGTCATGGCCGGTTCAGTGCCGGTGCCGGCCGACGGGGACCCGCAGCACCACTGCGTCCGGCTCGGTCGCCGGGGCCGGAACATGCCTGCTCAGCTTCTCACCCTCGATGTCCACATTCGGCAGCACACGGTTCAGGATACGAGGCAGCCACCAGGCCCGGTGGCCGAGCAGAGCCAGCACCGCGGGAACGATCGCCATCCGGACCACGAAGGCATCGAAGGCGACGGCGGCGGCCAGGCCGACGCCCATCGTCTGGATGGTCGGGTTGCTCATCCCGATGAATCCGGCGAACACGCTGATCATGATGATCGCCGCCGCGGCCACCACACGTCCGCTGTGCCGGAACCCGTTGACGATTGCCTCGCCGGGGGACGCGCCATGGACGTACGCCTCCCGCATCCGGGTGAGGAGGAAGACCTCGTAATCCATGGCGAGGCCGAACACGATGCCGATGATGAGGATCGGCATCAGCGACATGACCGGTCCGGTCTGCTCGATGCCGACCAGGTCCGCCGCCCAGCCCCACTGGAAGACGGCGACGAGGACGCCGAAGGCGGCACCCACCGACAGCAGGAAGCCGAGCGCGGCCTTGACCGGTACCAGGATCGAACGGAAGACCACCATCAGCAGGAGCACCGCCAAGCCGATGACCACGATCAGATACGGGATGAGGGCATCGGACATGGCTTCGGAAATGTCGATGTTCAGCGCGGTTTTGCCGGTCACGAGGATGCCGGCACCCGTGTCGGCCTCGACGCCGGAGACCGCGCCCCGGATCGCGTGCACCAGGTCCTTGGTCTCGCCGCTGTTCGGCGCGGTCTGCGGGACGGCGGTGAGGACGGCCGTGTCCTTGGTCTGGTTGAGAACCGGATCACCGACCGAGGCAATCCCGTCCACTCCCCGCAGGGTCTTGACGACCTGGTCCGTGGTGGCCTGGGTGTCCGCAGACCCGGAAGACGCCGCCGTGTCCACCACCACGGTCAACGGACCGTTGAAGCCGGGGCCGAAGCCCTCTGACAGCAGGTCGTAGGCACGGCGCTCGGTGGTCTGCACCGACTTGGACTCGTCTCCGGGCAGCCCGAGTTCGAGGCTCAGCGCCGGCAGGGCGACGGCGCCGAGACCGAGCCCGGCGATCATCAGCACGGGCACGGGCCGGCGCAGCACGAACCGTGCCCAGCGCGTTCCGAGCCCGGGCCGGCCGGCCGCGGTGGGCACCGGGTGCGGGCGCTCGCCTCCCGGCCGGGTGGCTTTGCGCACGGCGCGGGACAGTATCCGCCGGCCGACGAAGCCGAACAGCGCGGGGACCAGGGTCAGTGCTACGAGTACGGCAAGGGCTACGGCGCCCGCGCCGCCCAGGCCCATCTTGGTGAGTTCGGGGATTCCGACGACCCCCAGCCCGACCAGGGCGATGATGACGGTCGCGCCGGCGAAGACGACGGCGGATCCGGCCGTGCCCACCGCCCGGCCCGCGGCCTCCTCCGGCTCGCTGCCCTGGGCGAGTTCGTCGCGGAAGCGGGAGGTGATGAAGAGTGCGTAGTCGATGCCGACGGCAAGGCCCAGCATCAGCGCCAGGATGGCGACGGTTGATGTCAGGCCCAGCGGAACGGCCAGCGCGGAGACCAGGCCGAAGGCGATGGCCACGCCCACGAAGGCGGTGAGCAACGACAGTCCGGCCGCGACCAGCGACCCAAGGGCGACGACGAGCACAACCGCCGCCACCGCCACGCCGATGATCTCCGTCGTACCGCCCGGTGACTCCTCCGATTCCAGCGCCGAGCCGCCGATCTCCACGGTCAGCCCGGCGTCCCGGGCCTGGCTGGCGGCGTCCTCGAGGGCGCTCTTCGTCGGCTCGGTCAGGTCGACGGCGTCCGCGGTGTAGGTGATCGTGGAGTAGGCGATGGTGCCGTCCTCGCTGACCGCGCCCGTCTCATAGGGGTCGGTGGTCGACGCGACCTGATCGCCCCCCTCCAGCGAGCCGAGTGTGTCCTCGACGGCCGCCTTGTGCTCCCTGGCCGTCACCCGCTGCCCGTCCGGGGCCCGGAACACCAGGCGGGCCTCGGCCCCCTGGGAGTTGCTCTCGGGGAAGCGCTCGTCCAGCAGGTCGAACGCCTTCTGCGACTCGGTGCCGGGCATGGAGAGGTCCTCTTCCTCCGCGGCCGGCGCCAGGGCGGCGGCGAGCCCGGCCAGCACCAGGACACCCAGCCACAGACCCAGCACGCGCCGGCGCCGCCGGAAAGCCCACCGTCCGATCCGGTAAAGAAATGTCGCCACCTGTTGATCACTCCAGACACCGCTAGGCAAGGGGAATGCGCGAGATTCACGCGCCACCCACACTTCCCTCCGGCGCCCCGCCGGGCATCGTCCCCCGCCGCCGTCTTCCCCTGGTGCACCCGCACCAGCCACGCACGTGTCCTGGTGCGGGTGCACCACAGGCGGACTTGGGCCTCAACGGGGCTTTGTCATGTCAACGACTGGTACCTGGACACAGGCGACCCGAATACGTGGAAGCGTCAAATCCCGCAGTGCTGAGGAACCGTGGCGGCTCTGCGGGCTACGTCAGCCGCGGGCAGACCTCATGGCGCTGGTTGCGTCACAGTGGAGCGCCGCCGAACCCCATCTCGTTTCCGTCCGGATCGTGGTACGTGACCTTGCGCACGCCGTTTGAGTAGGTCTCGCGTTTTGTGGGCTCCAGTCCCCGGTCAGCGATACCGGCAACGCGGGTGTCGAGGTCGTCGACGAAGACGGTGTGCAGGGCGTGGCCGGCGTGCTCGGGCCTGTGCTCGATGGCCACTGACCGATGCTCCGCGAGTTCCCATACGGCCTCCGTGTCGCTCGCGATGAACGTCGGCGGCGAACCGAACAGCCGCTCGTACCAGGCCAGCGCCGCTGCGTAGTCGTCGACGGGGATGCCTGCGAAGAGATCGAGGGCCATGCCGCCATGGTAGGTCCGGCTCCCCAGCCTCCTGGCTGCCGCACCGCCGCATTCGCCTGCAGCGGCCGTCCCGGACGACCCGAGCCCGTACGCCCGCGGCCGGAAACGCTGCGCAAGCGAGACGCATGACGACGGCGCACGTACATACCCTTGTACGAAAGGAGACTTCGCCATGTCGTGGAGCCCCGCCCGTTTACGTCTACTCCTCGCCCTCGTGATCGCCGACCTGCTGCTGTGGCTGGCGGTGTCCGAAGCCGAAGCGGCCGCCCCCGCAAGAGACGGCGCCCGAGCCGTCGCCGAGGAGAAGGCGGGTGACCGCCTCATCGCCCTCGCGATCGAGTCCCACGGCTCGCTGCCGATGCTGCTGGGTGCCCTGCCCGCGAATGCTCAGGAGAATCTCATCCGCTCCCCATGGTGAAACCAGGGACCGGCCACAGTATGGTCAAGCCTTCAACAGGAGGGTGAGGTTCCGCACGCCGGGGGGTCAGGGAGGCACGGCGATGGTCTTGGTCGGATCGGTCGGTCCGGGAGTGCGCCGGGTGGCGCGCGGAGTGAGGCGGCGGATACGCAGAATGGGCGAGCCTCCGGTGCCCGAGTCGGCCCACCGGCTCGTACCGGCCCCGGTGTTCGTCCTCTCCTCCGTGCGCTCCGGCTCCACCCTGCTGCGGGTCCTGCTCAACAGCCATCCGCAGATCCGCGCCCCGCACGAGATGCACCTGCGCACGCTCTCCGTCGACCTGAACAAGCCGTACACCCAGAAGGCGATGTCCGAACTCGACCTGGACCAGCGGGAGTTGGAGTACCTGCTGTGGGACCGGGTGCTGCACCGCGAACTCGTGCGCAGCGGCAAGCGGATCATCGTCGACAAGACCCCCGGCAACGCGGGCGTCTGGCAGCGGCTGCACGAGGGCTGGCCGAAGGCCCGCTACATCTTCCTGCTGCGCCATCCCGCGTCGATGGTCAGCTCACTGATCACCAACCGCCCCGACCGCGATCCGGACGCGACCGTACGGGAAGTGCGCGGGTACGTCGAGGCGGTCGAGGCGGCCCGCACCGCACTGCCCGGTCTCACCGTCCGCTACGAGGATCTGACCGAGCGGCCCGAGGCGGTCACCCGGGAGATCTGCGCCTACCTCGGCGTCCCGTGGACACCGAGGATGCTCGACTACCGCAAGGGGGATCACGGCCCGTTCGTGCCGTTCATCGGTGACTGGAGCGAGAACATCAAGTCCGGGAAGATCCAGAAAGCGCGAGCGCTGCCGGACGCGGCAGACGTCCCGGCGCCACTGCGTGACATCACCCGTGCCTGGGGGTATCCGTGTTGAGCGCCGTCGCTACGATCACTGGCCTTGGACTGGCTTGAGCGCACCACGAAGTTGAGGCAGTGGACCAGAAGCGGGACGCGCACGCCGCACAAGCCCCTCCTGCTCCTCTACGCCCTCGGCCAGTTCCAGGCAGTGGCCTGCGCGAACTCCGCGAGTCGGGTGCGGCCGGACGACTCGTGCCGGCACTCAGACATGCTCTGCGGCGCGAACCCCAACTGCTGCACCGCATAGCGCGATCGCTGCTCGACCGGCCCTTCCCTCCCTCGCTCCACACCGAGTTTGCGAAGCCGTCGGCCTGGACCTGGAGCCGGCGGAGACCGGTCGGCTCTGCACGCCGACCAGGTCTTCCACGGCGCTCCACGCCCTGCAACGCAGGCGTGAAGGCTCTGGCACAGGGGTCAGAGGTCACGGGACTGATCAACGCGCTGCAGCGGCGACCGGCTCCAACCTCCGTATGCGGAACCGATCGCGTCGCAGCAAGGGTCGCTCGATGAGGGCGTACGAGGCGAGGGCCGCCGCGATCGTCGCCGCGACGCCGGCGGGGAGCAGCCGGTCGCCCTCCACACCGAGGTCGGAGAGCAGCCGGATGACGGGGTAGTGCCACAGGTACATCCCGTAGCTGAGGTTGCGTCCGATCCACGCCAGGGCGGGCACCGACAGCAGACGGGAGGGCCACGCCTGCGGGCACAGATCCAGCGTGGCCACGACGACGGCCGACAGAACGGCGGCGGCCAGCAACCCGACCGTGTACCACGCGGGGTTCCACCCGCTGGGTTCGGTGATCGGGATCTGCCAGGCGATCAGTCCCAGCAGGACGAGCGCGGGCCAGCACAGCCGTTCCGCCCATAGGCGCAGCTGCGCCAGCCGGGGGTCGTCGGCGCGCAGTCGGGCCAGGACTACGGCCAGCAGCGCCCCGGCGAGGAGTTGGTCGGCGCGGGTGTCGGGGCCGTTGTAGATGCGGTGCGCCGCCGTCGGATCCCAGAGCGCCAGCCGCCAGAGCACCGGCAGGATGCACAGGGCCGCGACCCAGACCAGGACCGTCCGCGCTGTCGTGTGCCGTAGCAACACCAGCAGCAGGAGCGGCCAGGCGAGATAGAACTGCTCCTCCACCCCCAGGGACCAGGTGTGGCTGAGTGGCGCGGTGAGGTCTGAGTACGGCCCGGACTCCCCGGCCCGTACGAGATTGACCACCGAGACCGCGGCCAGCGCCGCCGCCATCCACGCCCCGTCGAACAGCGGCAGCGCAAGCGCCACGGACAGCAAGGCGGTGACCGCGCACATCACCAGCATGGCCGGCCCCAGCCGCAGCCAACGCCGTCGGTAGAACGGCCCCAGGCCGATGCGGCCGGTACGTGCGAACTCGGCGACCAGTAGTCGGGTGATGACGAAACCGCTGATCGTGAAGAAGACGTCCACCGCCACCGAGCCGCCGGGCACCCAGTCCGGCTCCACGTGATAGACGATCACCAACGCCACCGCGACGGTCCGCAATCCGTCCAGCCCCGCCACCCGCCCACCACGCAGCGCCGACGAAAAGCCCCGCCCACCACCTCTTCGCCGCTCCGCCGACGACGCCATGAGCGCAGGCGGCGCCGCCTGCACGCCGGGGCTCTGCTCCGTGTCCTCGTCTGCCGTGCTCGGATGGGGGATGCTCATGACGGCGGCGCCTGCCCAGTTGCTCCGAGATCACACATCCGCGGAATCGGTCATGCCCATGGCCCTACCTGCGAAGCCAGCGCGGACGGGGCGGACCGCCGGCAGTCTTCGCAGGGCAAGTGCCGGTCGCGAGCGAGGTCAGAGCCTGGAGTTCATCCGCCGGTACGTCTGCGGGGGCTGGCCGTACTGGGCCTTGAACGCCCGGGAGAACACGGAGGCGTCGTGGAACCCCCAGTGGCGGCCGATGGCGGCGACACTGTGCGTGGCCAGGGCCGGATGTACGAGATCGGCGCGCGCATGCTCGAGTCGGCGCTCTCGCACGTACCGGGAGACCGTGGACTGACGCGCGGCGAAGATCTGGCGTACGTACCGTGCCGAGAGGTGGTGAATGGCCGCCAGGCGCTCGGCGTCCAGGATCTCGTCGGTCAAGTGCTGCTCCACGGACTGTGCCAGCAGATTGAACAGGCTGAGCATCCGCGTCGGTTCCTCGTCGACCTGGTGGTCCGAGATCACTCCCTGGATCAGTGCCACCACAGCGTTGCCGCACTGCTGCCGGGCCCGGGGCGACAACTCGGACTGTCGAGTCGCCAAGGTGGTGAGCGTGTCCGAGAGGAGACTGGAGCTGGTGAGCAGGCCGGGAATGCCGGCGGCGAGCATTCCCGACAGATCGACGAGCCGCAGGCCGATGGTGAACAGCGGGATGGTGACGACGAGATACACGTGCGCGGCGGGAGCGCGGACGGCGAACGGCTGGGCGCCCGCGTAGAACGTGAACTGTCCTGGATGGAGGGTGACCGACCTCCCTGCCTGCGTGACGGTCACTTCCCCCTCCAACGCCAGGCCCAGCGCGATGCCCGCCGACTGCGACAAGCAGTAGGACTCCGCCTCGGCCCGGTCGTCGCAGGAGAAGACGCTGCATGTCAGCGTGCCCAGCACGAACGTGTCGGGACCGCGGACCACGCTTCGGGACCGGAGGATGGCCGTGGGTTCCGAATCGCCCGGGCGGAGGGCGTCCCACGTGGACCCGTGGAGGATACGCTCCTGCACCATCTGGCTCATCGCTCATCAGCCTCCTGGGCCCGGGAGGATAGTGGACCTCAGCTCCGGCTGCTACGTCCCGCGGCCAGGCGCGTAAAGGCCACGGCGGCCAGCAGCGCTGCCCCGTCGAACACTGGCCCCACCCATGCGGGTGCCCCGAGCAGAGTGAGGCCACTGACGCTCACCGCCACCACGAAGATGGCGACGACGGTTCCGGCCACCGACGGGCGCCCGAGTTCCAGCGTGATGGTGCTCAGCAGCACGGCGGTGAGCGCCGGGAAGAGCATGGTCATACCGTTGTCGGAGGTCGCCGCGCCCTGGCGGGCGAGCAGCAGCACACCGGCGATCCCGGCCACGGTGCCGGACACGACGAATGACAGCAGGCGCACCCGGGTCACTCGCACACCTACGAGAGCGGCGGCCCGTGCGTTGGAACCGATGGCGAAGAGCTGTCTGCCGAAGGGGGTATGGCCCATCACGAACCAGGAAGCCGCAGCGATCAACGCCGCCAGCACGGCGATCCGGGGAACCCCGAGCACCGGCAGCGATCCGAGGTCCGTGAGTGAGGGGGGTATCCCGGACGTGATCTGCAGCCCTCCGGTGTAGGCGAAGATCAGACCGCCGAGCAAGGTGGCGGTCCCGAGCGTGGCGATGAAGGCGTTCATGTCCAGCACGGCGATGAGGACACCGAGTATCAGACCCGCCGCGGAGCCGGCCATGATCGCCACCAGTACGGCCAGCGGCAGCGGAAGGCCGGCCTCGGACAGCAACGCCGCCGCGACGACCGAGCAGGTCGCGGTCACGGCGCCGACGGAGAAGTCGAAGTACCCGGCGGCCATCGGGAACAGCAGCGCGATCGCCACGGTCAGCCCGACGGCCTGGTTCGCCAGCATGGCCCGGAGGTTCTCCGGACTGCGGAAGGCCGCTCCCGACTCAGGCAGCACGGCAAACGTGATGATCATGAGGACCAGCACCATGACCAAGGCATAGCGCTGGGCAGTGTGCCGCCGTGAGCCCGCCCGTCCCGCCCGCTGGGTCTCCTGGGGATCGCGGACTTGGGCAGGCGACTCGACGCCGACGGACGACCTACTGTTCAAGGACATCGAGGTCACTCCGATCCTCTTGCACCAACTGGGAGATGCGGTCTTCGGTGAGTTCTGGTCCGGACAGCACCGCCGAGGTTCGCCCCTCGTTCAGGACGACGACGCGGTCGCACAGCTCGGCGAGTTCCTCGGTGTCCGAACTCGCCACGAGCGCGGCGCTGCCGCCTGTGACCTGGGCGCGCACGAACCGGTGGATATCGGCCCGGGCCGCGGCGTCGACGCCCTGTGTGGGCTCGTCGAGCAGCAGCAGCCGGGGCGCGCGGTGGAACCAGCGGGCGAGCACCGCCTTCTGCTGGTTGCCGCCCGAGACCGAGGCGAACGGTGCGTCGGCCGACGCGGCGCGTACGTCGTAGCGGGCCAGCAGCGCGAGCGCGTCGCTCCGCTCCCGCCTGCGGTCCATTCGCCAGCCGGACCAGTAGTCCCCAAGGCTGGCCGCGGAGACGTTCTCCCACAGCGGACGGTCCGGGAACGCGGCATCACCGGCGCGGTCCTCGGGCACCAGAGCGATGCCCAGTGCGACCGCTTCAGCAGGGTTGCGGATGGTGACCCCCTGCCCGTCGAGTCTGACCGTGCCGGCACGCACCGGCAGGTCCCCGAACAGCGCCCGCAGCAGCGAGGTGCGTCCCGAGCCGACCCGACCGGCGAGACCGACCACCTCCCCTGCCGCCAGTTCGAGGTCCGCGTATCTCAGCGTGCCCGCCATGAGCCCCTGGACCTGCAAGAGAGCCGGACCGGCATGGTCGGCCCCGTCAGCTTCCCGTCGCGCCGGAGGTGCGACGGGCACCCCGGTCATCGCCTCGATCAGGCTCGCCTGGCTTGCCCGGGACGCGGCGATGTTCTCGATCACCGCGCCGTCGCGGAGCACGCTGATCTGGTCGACGATCTCAAGTACCTCGCCGAGCCGGTGGCTCACGTAGATGATCGTCTGCCCTCGGTCCCGGCATTCGCGCAACGCCCCCAGCAACACATCGACCTCGTGCTGCGGCAGGCTCGCGGTGGGTTCGTCGAGTACGAGGGTGATGAGACGGCCGCGATCGCTGTCGCGCAGGGCCCTCGCGATCGCCACCAGGGTGCGATCGCTGGGCCGGAGCTCCCGCACCGGCGTGCGGGCGTCGACCCGGACCTGTGCGCGATCGAGCTGCTCCTGGGTGCTGCGATGCAGCGCCCGCCATCCGATGGCGGGGCCGTACCGCCGCGGGAACCCCCCGTCGAGGGCGAAGTTCTCGCTGACGGAGAGGTCGGGAACCAGTCCCAGTTCCTGGTGCACGAATCGCAGACCGGCCGCGCGTGCCGCCGCGGGAGAGTAGTCCCGGGTGTCATGGCGCGTGCCGTGCACTCGGATGGTGCCCCCGTGCTCGGCGCGGTGGATCCCCGCGAGGATCTTCAAGGTGGTGGACTTGCCGGACCCGTTGCCACCCAGCAGGGCATGGAGGGATCCCGCACGGACTCGGAACGAGACGTCTCTGAGCACGGGCACGCCGGTGAACGACTTGCTGATGCCGGACAGTTCGATGGCTGGTTCATCCATGGCCGCGATCCCTGGCCGACTCAGCGGAACGCGTCGGGAAGCGTCGTGGTCCATCCGAAGACCGACTCGACGGCACTGGCCAGGCGGATCAGGCACGCTTCGTCGAAGGGGGCACCGACCAGTTGGGCACCGACCGGGACGCCCGTGGCGGTCCGGTGCACGGGCAGGCTGATCGCCGGCAGCCCGGTCAGGTTGGCGAAGGAGGTGAAGGAGATCATCTGGGTCTCCGTCATCCGGAAGCCGGTGGGGTCGGCGTTCTTCTCCTGGAGGACGGTGCCCACCGGCGGCGGCGTGCAGGCCATGGTGGGGGTGAGCAGGACGTCGAAGTCGTGTCCCCACTGCGCGTTGATCTGGCGGGACTCCAGGTGCAGTCGTGCGACGCCCTGGGCGTACTCGGCGCAGTTGCGGGACAGAGCCTGCGCTCGGAGTGCCCGCAGGTACGGCTCGGCCAACTCCAGGTCGTCGTACGGGGTCAGATGGAGTGCGGCCGGGATGATCAGGTCGAGGAACGCCTGCGTTGCCTCCAGGGAGAAGAACCGGGGCTCGACCGGCGACACGTCGTGGCCGAGGTCCTCCAGGGCGTGGGCGAGCGAGGTGGCCGCGGTGACGCACTCATCGTCCACGGGCACCCCGGTGGGTGCCGAGAGCAGCAGGCCGATGCGCAGCTGTCCGCTGTCCCGGCCGACTTCCTCGGCGAAGGGGCGATCCGGCGCGGGTGCGTGGTACCAGCCGAGCAGGTCGGGCACCGACATGACATCAAGCAGTGCGGCGGCGTCCGCGACATGGCGGGTGATCGCACCGTCGGTCGCCGAATGCTCCCAGGCCGGGACACGCATCGGGACCCGTCCGCGGCTCGGCTTCAGCCCGACCAGTCCGCACGACGACGACGGCATCCGGATCGACCCACCGCCGTCCGACGCCTGTGCCACCGGCGCCAGCCCCGCGGCGACCGCGGCGGCGGCGCCCCCGCTCGACCCTCCCGGGCTCAGCCGGAGGTCCCAGGGGTTGCGGGTCACACCGTAGCGCTGGTTCTCGGTGACCGACATCGGCCCCATTTCAGGGGTGTTGGTCCGTCCCATCAGCAGGAAGCCGGCCTGCTGCAAGCGGTCGATGCTCAGATCGGTTTCTGTGCGCGGGACGTCGGAGATACCCGCGGAGCCGAAGGTGTTCGGCTGTCCGGCAACGGAGTTGAGGTCTTTCACGGGAATCGGTATCCCGTGGAAGGCGGGCAGCTCCCCGTCCGACATGACGGCTGCTTCGGCGTCCTTCGCCGCCTGGAGCACGTCGTCGTCGTTGCGCCAGACGAACGCATTGACCCGAGGGTCGTACCGGTCGATCCGGCGCAGGTACTCCTGCGCGATCTCCACCGGGCTGACCTGCTTGGACCGGACGGCCTGAGCCAGGCTCACTGCTGAGCCGAAGGGGTTCATCGGCCACACACCTCCCACGTGTCGTGTGGCGTCAGAGTCTGACGACCAGCCCACCGATCGCATTGACCGACAAGGCGAGGTTCTTGACTGTCACGGCACAGGCCGGCGCGGTGCACGGTCGGGGGTCAGGAGTGCCGCCACGGTCAACGGCTTCGCCTTCCAGGTCAACCGCTCGGCAGGGGACCGCCCGACACTGTCGAAACGCACCAGCCCCGGCTCGAGGCGCTGGGGCGCGGGCTGGACCAGCACATCCATTCTCAGGCGGCCTTGGGGCGCCTCCGGTCCGGCAACGAGACCCATCGACCCCGGACAAGGACGATCGGCCATGAAACGCTACTCGATGTCCATCCCCCGCACCGCTTCGGCAGGCGCCCTGGCAGGGATGCTGGCCCTCACAGGCTGCTCATCAGATACGAGCGCGGCCACTGGGCCGTCCTCCGGCAAGCCCAACCAGAATTCGGCGGCGGCGGTCGCGGCCGCCACGGCCGCCGTCGAATCGGCCGTCAAGGGGATCGGGGGCCCCGTTCCCACATCCGGACCGCCCGCGGCAGCGGGAAAGAAGGTCTGGATCATCTCGGCGTTCGAGCAGGTGCCCAACCTTGCCTCGCTCACCCAGCAGGCGCGGGAGGCGGGAAAGGAACTGGGTTGGAAGACGTCCGTCTGCGACGGACGCAACAACGCCAACGGCGCCTGGGCCGGTTGTGTGCGGCAGGCGGTCGCCGCCAAGGCCGACGGCATTGTCCTGGAGTCGGTCGACTGCGCTCCGGTGAAGGCAGCTCTGGGCGAGGCGAAGCAGGCGGGAATCAAGATCGTCGGACTGACGGCGTTCGACTGCGACGATCCCCAACAGGGGGGCGGGAAGGCGATGTTCGACGCCAGTGCGACCTTCGCCTCGTCCGTGCCGTCCACCGCCGAGTTCTTCCGCCAGCAGGGGAAATTGCGCGCGGACTGGTTGATCGCCAAGTCGAAGGGCAAGGCCAAGGTCCTGCACGTGGCGTTCCGCGGGGTTGCCTTGGGCGAGTACCTCGCGGAGGGGTTCGAGAAGGAGATGGCCACGTGTTCCGGTTGCACCGTGGCAGGCACGGTCGACATCACGCCACAGGACGTTCCGCAGATCCGGCAGAAGTTCGAATCGGCGCTGACCAAATTGCCGCAGGTCGACGCGGTTGCGGTGGACGTCGACTTCATGACGACGGCCGGTATCCAGGCCGCACTGGTTTCGGCGAACCGACCGGGTCTGTCGGTGGCCGGAGGTGAGTGTTCGCCGGCCAGTCTGGGCTATGTACGCGAGGGAAGGGGTGTCCAGATGTGCATCGGATCCTCACTCGGACGACAGGCGTATGCGGCGGTCGACGCACTCAACCGAGTCTTCGCCGATGCTGCCCCGGCGCCGTCCGGTCTGGGCTGGCAGGTCGTCACTCGGGACGACAACCTGCCGAAGGCCGGCGAAGGGTACGAGGACCCGACCGACTACCGAGCGGGGTTCCGGGCGCTTTGGAAGTCCTGAACGCCTTACTGGTGAAAGGTCACCGCATGGCAACGGATCCGGCCTCATAAGGCTGATGGCAACGAGGCACACACACCGTACAATTTGGGCCCGAACGATTGGTTTGCCCCATGCCTTCGCAGGCAGCCCGAAGGAGTGTGCCCGTGCCCGGCCGTCGATCCATCAACGAAGCCGAGAAACTGGCAGCGGCCAGGCTTGGCGATATCCCCGTCCGGCATGACCAGATGGCCGTCGTCGCCAACATCTATCGCGCCGCCTCGGCCGTGCGGCAGCACCTGGAGAATTCAGTGTTGCGTGGCGTCGACCTGACCTGGACCGCCTTCGTGGTTCTCTGGGTCATCTGGGTCTGGGGTGAGCCGGAAACGCGGCACGTGGCCGAAGAGGCCGGGATCTCCAAGGGCACGCTCACGGGGGTTGCCCGGACGCTGGAAAGGCGTGGGCTTGTACAGAGAGCCGATCACCCCACCGACGGCAGGCTGGTGCTTCTCAGCCTGACAGATCAAGGGGAGGCGCTGATGCGGCGCGTCTTTCCCGCGTTCAACGAGGAGGAGGCCTTCGTCACGGGACAGCTCAGCGATGAGCAGTGCCGCACCGTCGCCGCCGGGCTTCGTCAGGTTGTGCTGCAGGTGGAGGAGAACGGTGAGACACGCCGCCAGACTCTCCTGGGCGGTGCGGCCCCCGCGCCACGCCGTAGCGGCCGCCGCCGCAAGGCGTGAACCCGCGTGCTCGAAGAGGTCGGCGTGTCGGGAGCGCGCGAGGCACGTGGGTGACCGCGCGGTGATCGGTGCGGTGAGCCACCCGGCAGAGGGCGGGCTGATTGCTGACGTGTTGTGGTTCCTGTCCGATCGGTCGGCCGCTTCCCGGTCGAGTCCGTCGCCGACGTGGTCGTGGCCGCGGCCGGTGTGGCCCATCTGGTCATGCCCGACTGGATCAAGCCGGGCGCTACCGTCCTGTCCGTGGGCATCACCCGGACCGTCGAGGGCATCCTCGGAGACGTCGACCAGGTCGCGGGCTCCCTCGAGCCGCCGGTCGGCGGAGTGGGGCCGATGACCCGTGCCATGCTGCTGACCAACCTCGTGGAGGCTGCGGAGCGCGGCTGACGTCGGCATAGGGAGCCGCGAACGCCTACACGCGACCGGAGTACTCGGTGAAGCACTCCACCGGGTCCCCCTCGTAGCTCCACGGCCAAGGCGTCACCAGCCCGCCGATGGCGGAGAAGACCGGGCCGGCATCGCCGCTGCGGCCCGCCCGGATCAAGGCGTAGGCGAGCGTTCCCAGGTCCGCGACGGCGGCCGCGTGACGCAGGTGACCCGGTTGCAGCCAGTGGGCCGTGCCCTGGTCCAGCAGCCGTGCGGTGTGCGGCTGTGACCAGTACCGGCTCACGCCCAGCGCCTGGATTCCTCCGCTGCTCCTTTCGCGGTGGTACTGCCGCACGGCCGCCGTCAGGGGCAGGCATGCCGTCGGCGCGTCCCACGGCATGACCGCGATGGCATCGTCGAGGAAGTCCCGCAGCGCGACCTGGCTGCCGTGCTCCTCCGGGGAGAGGTAGCCCAGGATCTGCAGATGCGCCTCCCGGTGCCATGGATCACGCGCGCGTATCTCCCGCCAGACGGGCGAGAGTTCAGAGCTCGGCCGCCCTAAAAGCCGCAGCGCCGCCAGCGCACCCACCCACGGGGTCGGATCAGCCGGGCGGGCGTCGGCGGCGACGCGGCAGATCGCCGGGGCACCCCGCGGATCAGTCGCCAGTTCGGACCATGCGGCCAGCACCAGAGCATCCGGGTCGCGGGGCCGGCGCTCGCGCCAGCCCCGGGCCAGCGCGGGCGCGGCCTGCGCGAGGACGCCGACACGGTGGCAGCGGAGATCCCAGTCATCACCGGTCTCCCGCAGGA
>NZ_JBQQBS010000083.1:0-34738 GCF_052245395.1 Streptomyces sp. 4N124 | reverse complement strand
GGTGAGACGCGGTACGGCGTCTTCCGGGGCTTCTGACGCCGTACCGCGTCTCACCCCTTGCGGTACCCGGGACGGGTGATGTCCAGCGCGTCCGGGTCGCCGCCGGCAGGCAGGGCGGCGGAGGCGAGGGCCAGGGCGACGATGCCGCCCCGGGGGCTCCACACTCCGCCCAGCTCCAGGTCCTCGGCCGCGTAACGGTTCGTGGTGCGCTCGACGGAGGCGTCGTAGCGCAGACACTCCTCGATCGCGTTGGGCAGGACTCCCAGGTCGTCCTGCAGCAGCCACAGTTGGTCGGTGTGCCGGAGCAGCGCCGGCACGGCGTTGTTCCGGAGGTTGACGGTCGTCTCGTGGCCGGCGATGACCAGCAGGGCCGCCGTGCTGGCAAGTTCCTCCTGGGAGAGGCGGCCGTCGTCCTCATCCCGGGCGGCGACGAGGGCGGACACCAGGTCGTCGCCGAGGTGCGCAGCTTGTCCTCGACCAGGTCGCGCAGGAAGGCGTGCAGTTCGGCCACCGCCGAGGCGTACTCGGGGTGGCCGACCAGGAAGGCGAGATCGAGCTCACCGGACGTGCGGCATGGCGTCGATGAGTTCATCGGCGATCCGGGTGATCCGCGGTTCCAGTTCCGCAGACCGCTTCGGAGAGAAGGCGCCCGACACCAGACGGCGCAGCCGGGTGTGCTCGGGCAGTCCGCCTCCAGCATCTGGCGGCCGAACCCGGTGCCGCACTTGTGCCCCAGGAACCCGCCGCCTCCCGCATCTGCGCGGCCGGCTGCGGGTTCTTTTGAGCAGCGCCGACTGGGTCAGCGGCGCACGGGCCCGGTCGTGGTCGACGACCACTCGGCCTGTGATGCCGGGGAAGAAGTGCCCGGGCAAATAGGCCCTTGGCGTGCAGCCACGCGTACCGTCACTGGGCGTCCGCCTTGAACTCCAGGCTCATGACAACCAGGTCATCGGGCTCACCGGCCGACCGGGCCTGCTGGTACGTGTCCATCGTCCAGGAGACGCAGCGACTCCCCACAAAGGTTCACACCCTCGCGAGACATCTGTGCCACACGTGACGGTGGTAGTGTGCGCGCCGATCTTCTTCTCACACGTTTCTGTACTCGGACCTTGGGATTCCATGAGTAACTCGGCAGAGGAAACACAGCAGACGACTGTCTTCACACCGGGCGGCCGACGTCGGCACCGCAGGGCGAGACAGGGCGGCTCCGGGGTCCGGCGTGCCGTCGTGCTCGCGATCGCGGTGCCCATGACCTCGGCCGCGCTGGCGGGGCCCTCGGCCTTCGCCGCGTCCGGCAACAGCGCGGCGGGCACGGCGGCCGGCGCGACCCAGGATGCCGACGCCGATGACCAGCAGATGGCCGCGAACCTGGACACCCGGGTGCTCGACCAGCGGCTGGGCTCCGACGTGAGCGGTGTGGTGCTCGACGCGGACTCCGACAGCACCCTGTGGGACCACAACGGCGCCACCGCGCTGATGCCCGCCTCCAACGTCAAGCTGGCCACGTCGACCGCAGCGCTGACGGTCCTGGGCCCGGAGCACCGGTTCACCACCAAGGTTGTCTACGGCAACGGCACCCTGACCCTCGTAGGCGGCGGCGACCGCACCCTGCTCAGCGCCGACCTCGCCGAGATGGCGCAGACCGCGGTCGCCGGGCTGCAAAAGGCGGGACTGACCTCGGTGAAGGTCGCCGTGGACGACAGCCTGTTCCCCGCGCCGACCCTGGCCGACGGCTGGAACGAGGGCTACTACCCGGATTCCGTCGCCCCGGTCCGCGCCCTGGTCGTCGACGGACGCGGCGTCCAGGACACCTCCATCGACGCCGGGCAGACTTTTGCCAAGCTGCTCGCCGAGGACGGCATCACCGTCGACGGTGACGTCACACGCGGTTCGGCAGCCCGCACCGACGTGCCCGTAGCACGCCACACGTCGGCCCCGCTGGCGGACATCGTCAAGAAGATGCTCAAGACCAGCGACAACAACATCGCCGAGACCCTGCTGCGGATGACCGCCCTTGGCGCAGGACGCCCCGCCACCTTCGAGGGCGGCACCGAGGTCGTGCGCCAGGTGCTCAGCCACCGCTACGGCGTCTCCCTCGACCACTTCGAGATCCACGACGGCAGCGGTCTGTCCCGCACGGACCGCATTCCGGCGGCCACCCTCGCGCAGATCCTCGAACTGCTCACCGAGCCCCGCTACGCGTACACCTTGGGTTCCATCCTGGACGGCCTGCCGGTCGCGGGTGAGGCGGGCTCCACCCTCGGTCCGGAGTGGGGCCGGTTCGACGACCCGAACTCCCAGTGCGCGGTCGGCAAGGTGCAGGCGAAGACCGGCACCCTCACAGGTGCCGTCGCCCTGAGCGGTCTGACCCGAACCGACGACGGCGAATGGCGAGTGTTCTCCTTCGTCGAGAACGGCTCCACGGCCGCTCCGAACGACATCAAGGATGCGATGGACGGCCTCGCCGCGACCGTGAACGGCTGCTGGGCCTAGCCGGCTTCAGGATCGGACACCGTGCATACGAACGCCGTCCGACCTTGAGGTCGGACGGCGTTCGTATGCGGTCCGGTGTCCTCGGCCGCGCGGCCCCACGCGCCCATTTGAGTCGTCACTCGCCGCCCATGATCCGGCTCCGCCGGAAAGGATTCCCATGAAGCCTCCACACACTCCCCCGGCGGGGGACCTCCCCAAAAGAGTCCCGGGCAGCGCCAGGCCGGCCAGTGCCGGTTCCGGGCCCGCCCAGGCTGGTGCCACGGCCAGTGCCATGGAGCCGACCGCGCCGGGGAACAGTGACCAAACCCCCGACGCTAGAGCCGCCTCCCTGCCCCGGCTCACCCAGATCTCCTCGCTCGGGTCCCGGGGGAACAGGGCCCGGGCTGCCGACGCCCCGGACACCGGCCCCACACCGGCCACCGCCCCACCAACCGGCGACAAGGCCCGGCGCGAGGGATTCCGTGGTGCGCTCGGCGTCGTGGGCATCGTGGGGCTGCTGGCGGCGAGCGGTGTCCTGCTGACCCTGGGCCTGGTCGGCAGTCACGACGACGACCAGCGTGACGCGCCGTCGGTGGCCGTCGACTCCGGTGAATACGGCACAGACGTAGTCGACGGGCTCGGCCGTGTGCCGGTGCCTTCGGCGAGCGCTCCCACTATCGGCGCCGGCAAGAAGCCCGACGGTTCCGGGAAGTCCACATCCGCCTCGCCCAAGAGCAGCGCGTCCAACGAGGTCTCGGCGTCTCCAGGCAAGCACGCCCCCACCCCGGCGAAGGACCCGACCGGGACCAGGACGACCGCTCCGGCACCGGGTGTGAAGGTGTTGAGTCATGCCACGCAGCGCTGCATCGACGTCGTGGACGGAAATGCAGCGCGGGGCGCGAAACTGATGATCTGGGACTGCTCGGACTCCGCCTCGCAGCACTGGACGTTCACGGACGGGACCATGCGCGCTCTCGGCCTGTGCGTGCAGCTCGCGGGCGGCTCGACAGCCGACGGCGCGGACCTCGAACTCGCTTCCTGCAACGGAAGTCCGGCGCAGCGGTTCGTACTGAACTCCGACCACGACCTGGTGAGCAGGCTCGCTGACAAGTGCACGGACGTGCGCGACAACGGCACAGCGAACGGCACTCGGCTCCAGTTGTGGTCCTGCTCCGGCGGTGTCAACCAGAAGTGGTCCACATCCTGAGCGGATGCCGAGCTGACGGAGGCATGTACAGGTGCTTACAGCACTAGGCATTTCCGAGCCTGATGAACGTATCTACCGGTGCTTCCTGGACCAGGGACCTGTGCTCGTCTCGGACCTCGCCGCATCCCTGGGAACATCGGCGGACCATGTTCACCGGTCCGTCGCCCGGCTCACGGAACTCGGACTCCTGCGCGCCGCCGGCCGCGGCTGTTTTCAGGCGACGAACCCCCAGGCCGCGCTGCTGCCCCTGCTGGCCAGGCGGCAGTTCGAGGTGGAGACGGCGCTGGCCTCGGCCCGGACGGAGATCGACCGGCTCGCCGAGCGCTACTGGGACGGGCGGCTGCGGGCCGATCCGCGCAACCTGCTGGAGGTCCTGTCGGACCGCGAGCTGATCCGGGAACGGGTCGAGGAACTGAGCAACTCCGCGACCAGCCACATGTGGGCCCTCGACCGGCCGCCCTATGTGGGCCGCCCCGATGGCCAACGCCACAGCAACGAGGACGAGTTCGCCATCACGGCGACCTGGCTGGGACGGGGCATCGAGGTGCGCTCGATCTACTGCCCGCAGTCGATGGAGCGCCCCGGACGGTTCGCCACGCTCCTCAGACTCGCCGAACTGGGCGAGCAGTCCAGGCTGTTGCCGTCCCTGCCGTTCAAGCTGCACATCATTGACAAGCGGGTCGCCCTGGTCCCGCTGTCCGGCCCGGTCTACGACGACCTCGTCGTCATCCACCCGTCCGCCATGCTCGACGCCCTGATGGAACTCTACGAGGCCTACTGGGCCCGCGCCGAGCCGATGTCCGGCGGGGGGCCCACCGAGGACGACACCCTCGGCGCGGACGACATCCTGCTCCTCGGCATGCTCAAGGCCGGGCTCAAGGACCAGGCCATCGCCCGCCAGCTGGGTTGCAGCACCCGGACTGCCACCCGGCGCATCGCCGCCGTCCTGACCAGGCTGGGAGCCGACACCCGTTTCCAGGCGGGGGTCAGGGCCGCCGCCCGGGGACTGATCTGAGCCGGCACGCGTGGACTTTGTTCATCTCCCCATCGCGGGCGCGGCTGCCGCTGAACCTCACAGCGATCGAAACACGTGTCTTCAGCGTATGCGGGTATTCACCCTTGCCGATTTCCCACGTTGGAGAACCCATGAGCACATATGAGTCCGACCCGTTGCGTCTTCCCGAGCTGCTCTCGGCCTCCGTCAAGGTCGCCGCCGAGGAGATGGAGGCCGGTCGTGACCTGCCCGAGAAGCTGATTCAGGAGCTGCGCGACAGCGGTGCCTTCCGGCTGCTCACCCCGCGCGAGCTGGGGGGTTTCGAAGCACCTCTGGAGACAGTCCTGAAGGTGTACGAGGGCTTCGGACGTCTCGACGCCTCGGTGGCGTGGGTCGTGTGGAACACCAACTGGGGGTTCCTCGCCGCGCTGCTCGGCGAGGCCGGCAACGCCCGGATCTGGGCAGACGGCCCCGATCCGATCTTCGCAAACGCCGACCATCCTGGCACTGCGGTGGTGACCGAGGGCGGCTACCGTCTCTCGGGCACCTGGAAGCGCGTCAGCGGCGTCGACCGAGCGGACTGGCTCGTCGTGGTCGCCGTCGTCGCGGAGGACGGCAGCCCCCGACTGACTCAGGCGGGCACACCGGACGTACGGCTCTTCGCCCTCAGCCGGGACCAGCTCTCGCTCCTGGACACCGGGGACGTCGGCGGCATGCTGGGCTCCGTCAGCAACACGGTGGTCGTCGACGACGTCCTGGTCCCCGAGGAGCTGGTCGCCAGGTTCGACGTGCCGGCCCGTACCCAGCGCCCCCTCCAACATGGCTTCATCCCCGCGCTCGTCTTCCCTGGCTGCTCCGCCGTGGTGCTCGGAGTCGCGCAGAGCGCCGTCGACGAGATCGTCACCCTCGCCAGGTCCAGGAGCACGTTCACCGGTGACACGCTCGCGGAATCCGCTCGTGCCCAGACGACCGTCGCGCGGTCGGAGGCGGCCCTCCAGGCGGCGCGGCTGCTGTTGCTGTCCGCGGCGGCGACTGTGGACGCCGCCGGGGACGATGGCGAGCCCGCCACCCTCGACCAGCGGGCCGCCCTGCATGCCGCGATGTGCCACGCGACAGAGGCCAGCCGAGAGGTGCTCACGGCCATGTACGAACTCGGCGGCGCTGCCTCGACCGACCACGGCAATCCCGTCGAGCGGCACTTCCGCGACGGGATGGTGGCGCTCCAGCACGCCAGCCACTTCGCTCCCTTCCTGGAGGCCGCCGGCCGCGTGCGCTTCGGGTTCGACCCTGGTGTCCCCCTCTTCTGATCCAGACCCGACAGTGGCCTGTGCGCGCGATCGAGACGTCCGTCTCGGACGGGGTGGAGTTCGCTGCGCTTTCCGCGGGTCCCCAGCAGGTGGCACGGACGCGGCGGCGGCCGCGGGTTGCGGTGTCTCCCGGTGCACGACGTACCGGTACCGCGTGCCGGCCGAGGACGGCGAATCGCTCAGGCTGAACCACGGCGACTCGACGCCGGGTTATCTGCGGGTCTGGTCAATGGCTCGTGGATCGACTGGCGTCACCTCTCCCGCGACGACGCCTTCCCGCGCTATGACCGACCCCCTCGAACGGGTCGTGTGTCGCTTCTCCCGCCGACTGCAGTCAAACGACTGATCCATGACAGGCCTGTGGCTTCGACAATGGGGACGCTGGCGACAATCCGGAAAGGAACCGCATACCCATGACGGTTATCAACAGCCCACTGCCGGACAAAGAGTGCGAGATCGCGGGGAGCGCCCTGCAGGCGACCCTGGTCGACCTGCTCGACCTGTCCCTCGTGGCCAAGCAGGCGCACTGGAACCTCTACGGGCCGCGCTTCCGCTCTGTCCATCTACAGCTCGATGAGGTGGTCACCACCGCGCGCGAGTACGCCGACACGGTGGCCGAACGCGCCGCCGCGCTGGGGGTCAGTCCGGACGGGCGGGCCGCCACGATCGCCGCCACCAGCGGTGTGCCCGACTTCGCGGCGGGCTGGACCAAGGACGTCGACGCCATCGACGCTCTGGTGCGGACGTTCTCCGCCGTCATCGAACGAGTCCGAGAGCGCATCGAGGTGACCGGTCCAGCGGACGCCGTGACACAGGACCTGTTGATAGGCCTGACCGCCGACCTGGAGAAGCAGAGCTGGATGTTCCAGGCCGAGAACCGCAGTTGAGGGATGCGGGGACGGTTCCGTATGAGGGGATCGTCCCCGCTGGACACACGTGCACGGCGCCAGGAACAGGGTCGCTCAGCTTCGGCAGCGTGCCCGCAAGGCGGCTGCTCTGACAGAGCCCAGGCGCGTCGCGGCAGTGGACGGTCGACAGGACGAGCCCTGACCAGTGAGTAACTCCACGAACCAGGAGCCGAGCAGCCCGGGGGAGCCGATCCGCTCGATCGGAACCGGCCACCTTGCAGATTACCTAACACCTCCCAAAGTAACCATCTTGACAGGTGACGGGACCTGATGGGAATCTTTCGTCACCGGCCAGAACGGTTACTTCTCGGTGAGGACATCCCATGGCAGTCGTACGGTTCCAACTCGTCTCCCAGCTCGGTCCGAAGGATGTGCTGGATGTGCTGACCGATTTCGGCCCCTCGCGCGCCGAGGCCTGGCCCACCATCGACGCCGAACACTTCGAGGTCCACGAACTCGGCGGCACCTGGGCCGAGGTCACCGAGGGAACCGCCGCGGCATGGGAACGCGCACGCTACGAATGGGAGCCGACCGGCGACACGGTCACCATCACCACGCTCGACTCCAAGCTCTTCGGAGCCGGCGGCGGCTGGGTCTTCCGGATGACGGCAGAGGGCGACGGCACTCTGGTCGACGTCGAGCTGACGCGGCAGCCGAGCACGGTCAAGGGCAAGGTGCTCGCCGCACTCCTCCCCCTGGTCGCTCCCGCGTCCCTGCGCAAGTCCTTCGCGGGGCCCCTGCAGGCGAAGTGACGCGCTCCCGGCCCCTGATCCGCGAGGCCGACGGTGCGGCACGGCCCACACGATGAGGGGCCGACAGCGTCACGCTGTCGGCCCCTCCCGCATGTGCCCCCTATGTGGCGTCAGTCGGTCACTTGTCGAGGTGGGTGGTGAAGTAGTCGGTGAGCCTGTCGACGACGGGGCCGATGTATTCGCGCTTGTAGTAGAGGTCGACGTGGCTGGCGCCGGGGATGCGATGGAGTTCCTTCGGCCCGGTGGCGGCCTGGTGAGCCTCGATGGCCATCCATGCGGTGACGGCTCGTTCGCCGATGATCTGCAGCATGGGGCGGGGGCCGATGAGGGGGACGGCGCGGAAGACGTCACTGGAGGCCATCTTGTCGATGCTGTCCCAGGTGAGGTACTTCGCGGAGCGCTCGTGGTAACCGCGGGCGCCGCAGTAGTACTCCCAGCCCTCGATACCGTGCTCGCCGCCCAGGGTGCCCGCCTGTTCGGCGGTGTCGGGGAACATCGTCAGCACGCCGGGGTCCTCGCCGCGGGCGGCGCGGGTGCGGGCCTGGGCGGCGGCGTCCAGGAGTGCCTGGAAAACGGCCGGATCCTGGGAGCCGTCAGCGCCGTAGCGGAACTGGCGGGCGGGTTCTGCGGTGCAGACGGTGGCGACGGCCTTGACGCGGTGATCGCCGCCGGTGGCAGCCAGCGAGTAGCCGCCGGAGGCGCAGATGCCGAGCAGGCCGATGCAGTCGGGGTCGACCGCGTCGCGGGTGGTGAGGTAGGAGACGGCGGCCTTGAAGTCCTCCACACGCTGGGCGGGGTCCTCCAGCCCGCGGGGCAGGCCGCCGGACTCGCCCTGGTGGGCGGCGTCGAAAGCGAGGGTGACGAACCCGCGCTCGGCCATCAGCTGCGCGTAGGTACCGGAGGTCTGCTCCTTCACCCCGGTGCCGGGGTGGCCGACCACCAGTGCCGGGCGGCGCCCGGCCGCCGGGCTGTCGGGGGTGTAGAGGTGCGCCGCGATCTCGATACCGGCGCTTTCGAAACTGACAGAGGTCCTGGCCATGAGAACAGCTCTTTCTGCGAAGGTGACAGATGTTTGCCTCAAGTCCCTGGCGGGCGGACCCCGAGAGGGTCGCGCGTCCTGCCGGGCACATCTCCACACTCCGTCGCCCGCCCCACCCGCGGAAGAGTCAGATTTCTGCCTGGGAAAGAACCTGCCCCCTCACACATGTGCCGTACCCGGTGCGATGGTGTGACACTGGAGAGCATGCAACAGACATCTGACTCCCACCTCGGTGCCTTTCTCAAGGCCCGTCGGGCGCAGCTGGATCCGCGGGAGTGCGGCCTGCCCGGGACGGACTCCCCTCGCCGGGTCAAGGGACTGCGCCGCGAGGAGGTCGCCCAGCTCGCCGCGATCAGCGTCGACTACTACACCCGCCTCGAACAGGGCCGCGTCCACGCGTCCGCCCCGGTCCTCATCACCCTTGCCCAAGCCCTGCGCCTCGACGACGACCAACAGAAATACCTCTACGAACTCGCCGGCCGGACCGACGACCGACCGCGCCGCCGGCGGCCTGCCCAACGCGTACGGCCCGCCATGCGCCGCCTCCTCGACCAGCTCACCCACACCCCTGCCCTCGTCCTCGGCAAACGCCTGGACATCCTGGCCTGGAACTCCGCCGCCATCGCGCTGTACACGGACTTCGCCGCCATCCCGGCCGACCGGCGCAACTACCTGCGCCTGATGTTCACCGACCCCGCGATCCGGGCGATGCACCAGGAGTGGTCCCATGACGCCCGCGACGCGGTCGCCGCTGTGCGCATGGAGGTCGCGGCCTACCCCGACGACCCGGACCTCGCCCGCCTCGTCGGCGAACTGTCCATCCAGGACGCCGACTTCCGCACCTGGTGGGCCGAACACCGCGTCAACAGCGCGGCCTACGGCACCAAGCACTACCGCCACCCCTTGGTCGGCGACCTCACCCTCGACTGCGACACCTGGGCGAGCCCCGACAACTCCGGACAGCGCCTGATGATCCTGACCGCCGAGTCCGGCAGCCCCTCCCACGACGCCCTGCGCATCCTCTCCTCCTGGACCGCCGAGGAGCCAGGCACCGACCACACAGAGGACCTGACGCGATGACCACGTGGACGTCCGAGGACCTGGCCCTGCTCTCCGAGACGTACTCCCTCGTCCTGACCGCCGGAGACGGCCCTCACCCGGGTGTGGAGATCGGCATGGTGGTTGTCGACGGCGAGCTGTACGTCCGCGCCTACCGGGGTGTCCACTCCCGCTGGTACCGGGCGGCTCGGGAACACGGCCACGGAACGATCCAGGTGGGCGCCGCCACCCGCGATGTCCTGCTCACGGCCCGCGACCTCGCACCACCCGCCGAACTCAATGCCGCCTTCCGCGACAAGTACGGCCGACCGGCCGACGCCCTCATGGCAAGCACGGAGGCGCGGGCCGCGACGATCCGTATCGACCCGGCGCCTCTGTCGGATGCAGGCGCCGCGCCACCCCTCGGAAGAGCCGGCCTCGGATGTCAGGCGCCGGTCTTGAGCACCGGTTCGTCGTCATACACCTTGGTCACCTCGACGTTCAGCACGGTGGCGATCCGCCCGAACGACCAGTAGTAGCCGACCACTTGCAGCACCTCGACCAGTTCGCGATTGCTGAGGAACCGGCGGGCCTCGGCGAAGACCTCGTCGGAGACGCGTGGGTGCCGCACCACCTCGGCGGTGTACCGGATAAGAGCCCGGTCAGCCTCGGACAGCTCCGGGCTGTCGATCTGCCGCTCGCTGACGAGCTGACGGGTCCGCTCGTCGACGCCGGCCGACTGTGCCATGGGATCGTGCTGGGCCGCGACGAACGTGCCGTCGGTGTGGGCGGCGACGGTGAGGATCACCAGTTCGCGCGCGCGGGCCGGCAGCTCCAGCGCGGTGAACAGTGTCCTGGCGAACTCGACGAAGGGCTTCACGGTGCCCGCCGAGTGGGACATCATCTTGACCATCGGGTCGGGCGGCAGCTTGCCGAGGAATGTGGCGACCTCGTCCGGGAACGAGGCGGGGTCCGGGTCGGTGAGACGGGGCATGGTGGTCCTCCGATCGTGGGTGGCTCAGACGGTCCGGTCGGGCTCGACGTCGAACCCCGTCTCGCTCAGGTGCCGGAAGCGGCCGTCCTCGGCGAGTGTGCCGAATATCGCGATCTCCCGGGTCTGGGTGGTCCCGTTCCTCAGGGTGATGCGGAAGACGTGCCGTTCGGCGTAAGTGTCGCCGTCGGTCACCTCGTCGAGCACGGTGACCGTGCCTTCGGCGACCTGGCCGCGGATGCCCGCGACCATCTGCGTGAACTCGTCGCGGTTCACCGTCCTTCCATCGCTGCGATGCGTGTAGTCCGGGGCGTAGTAGTGGTCGAGGACCTCGTGCAGTTCCACTGCGGGGTCGGGCTCGAAGACCAGGGCGCGGAGGGCATCGGAGATATGTACGTGACTCATCGTGGGTGTGTCCTTCGGTTGCGGAGGGACGCATAAGCGGACCCGAGGGTCCGGCCACCATAGTACCGGACCCTAGGGTCCGGTTCGGCGGTCGCGGACGAACCCTCGATGCGGCCGCGGATTCCACGTAGACACATATGATCCTTGGTGACATGTCATGACCACATGTGCTGGAGCCGGTCGTCCGGCGCTTCCCTCACACTCCGAGGAACGAGACTGACGTGAACGACTTACACCCCGGCCGCCGACGCCTCCTGAAGATGTTCGGACTGGGCGCCACCGCCACCACAGCGGCCATCCTCCAGGCCGACCCGGTGCTCGCCGCGACCCTCGGGTACGACGAACGGACCGGGGTCTCCCCCACCACGTACCGGGCGCCCACGGGGCTGGCGAAGAAGAGCGCGGCCAAGCAGACGGCCCTGGACTGGATCGCGGCCGACGAGGGCACGATCACCAAGCTCAGCGACGAGGTGTGGCAGCACGCGGAGCTGTCGCTGCGCGAGTGGAAGTCCTCCCTCGCCCACGCCAAGCTCCTCAAGGACAATGGCTTCACCATCGAATGGGGCCCCGCCGGCTTCCCGACCGCGTTCGTCGCCACCTACGGCACCGAGGGCCCCGTCCTCGGCTTCAACGCCGAGTACGACGCCCTGCCGGGCCTGTCGCAGAAGAGGGGCGTGGGCACCCACGACCCGCTGATCTACAACTACGACGCCTACGGCCCGACGTACGGCGCCGGCCACGGCGATGCCCACAACACCCTGGGCGCGGGTGGCACCGCCGCCGCGATCGCGGTCGCGCGGGCCATCCGCACCCATGGGCTCAAGGCCCGGGTCAAGCTGTTCGGCAGCGCGGGCGAGGAACAACTCGTCGGCAAGGCGTACGCGGTCAAGGAGGGTGTGTACGACGGCTTGGACGCCTTCCTGGACTGGCACCCGTTCAACATCACGGTGCCTTTCTGGAACACCACCAGCGCGCTGATATCGGCCACCTTCACCTTCCTCGGCGCCTCCGGCCACGGCGGCACCCCGCTCGGCAACAAGAGCGGTCTGGACGGCGCCCTGCTGATGGCGACGATGTCGGAGTACCTGCGGGAGAAGAACGTCGCCCCGTCCGGTCGCTTCCACTACGCGATCATCAACGGCGGCGGCGCCCCGAACGTGACCCCGGATATGTGCTCCATCTGGTTCTTCGTCCGGGAGGGGAGCCCGGCCCGCGCCCGAGTGCTGTACGACAAGATCGTGGAGTGCGGCAAGGCCGCCGCCCAGGCCAGCCAGACCCGTCTGGTGCACAAGTTCCACTCCGGGACGTGGAACCTGCTGGCCAACAAGGCCGGCGCGGAGCTGCTCAACGACAACATGCGGCGGATCGGCGCCCCGAGGTTCACGGACGCCGACCACACCCTGGCGAAGGCGGTCCAGAAGTCGCTGGGCAAACCCGAGGTGGGCATGCCGACCGATCTGACCCCGCTGGCTCCTCCGGCGGCGGCCTACACCGGCGGTCTGGCCACCGACACCGCCGACATCAGCTGGCAGGCGCCCACCGCCGTGCTGCTGTCCGCGACCTACCCGCCGGGCATTCCGAATCACAACTGGGGTGTCACCGCGACCGCGGCCACCCACATCGGCCACCAGGCACTGCTGTCCGCCGCCCGCTATCTGGCGGCAGGCGCGATCGACCTGCTCGAACAGCCGAACCTGCTGGACACGATGAAACAGGAGTTCAAGGACCGTACCGAGGGCCTCACGTGGGCCTCGATGATCCCGGACGGAAACCAGCCACCGCTGTACGAGCCACCGGCCGACTTCCTGAAGGCGACCGGACAGTCCTGGCCGCCCAAGGACGTGACCTGGCCGGTGCCACCCATCGTGTCCACCGAGCAGCTGGGCACCACGGGACCCAGCCTCCCACCCGTGACCTGACACCGCGGCACTCCCGCACACGCCCCCGCCTGCGGCCGTTCCACCCCCGACCGCAGGTGGGGGTTCGCGTTTTCGAGAAACGTGTTCCCGCTCGTCGGCTTGCGGCCTCCGCAGCCAATTGACTTACGTCACCTCCCGTCCAGCGCGTTCGACGCTTCCGGGGGCCGCTCCTGGGGCTCCAGCGTGCTGCCACACCCCTCACGGGCGGGGTCGTTTGACCGTCAAGTGACCGATGTGCGGGTTCTGTTCCCGGCGAAGAGTGTAGGCGCAGACTTCGTCCGACGGAGGGGACCTCCTGTCATGCACCGCGATCAGTCACCCCTGCGGGCGCGTACGGCGCCCGAGCTCGTGCCTTCGCTGTTCCTGAACCTCGACCAGATGCTCGACGAGTTCACCCCGCTGCCGATCCGTGCGGAGTTCCGTTTCGACCCGGACATGCCCGCGGTGATCACGGTCGAGTTCCTGGCGGAACGAGGACCGAGCCTCATCTGGCGCATCGGCCGCGAACTCCTGCATCACGGCTTGACGTCGATGAGCGGTTGCGCAGATGTGCGGATGTGGCCGGCGCTGCCCAGGGAGCGGCCCTCGTCCTGGCTGCTTCTCGAATCGCAGGAGGTGGAGGCCCTGTTCGAGGTGCCCACCGCGCCGCTGGCCGAGTGGCTCGACGCGACGTACCAGATCACCTCGGCCGAGGCGGAGATGGACGGTCTGAACTGGGACGGCTTCCTCATGGAGCTGCTCGGCAGCCCGGGAACGCACTCCGAATGACCGTCACCGGGTGCGCACACGACTACTTGCTTCCCGCAGCGTCACCTGTCAAAGTGGTGACGCACGGGGTTGCCGTAGTCGGCCCAGTGCGTGGCCAACGGCACACGTATGCCGCCCTGGGCCCCCGATGACAACGCTTTGCCGCAGGCCGCGAGTGCGCGGCGGACGAGAGGAATGACGTGAGGACCAGCAACCCGATCTTTTCCCGCTGGGGTGCCGCCCGTGACGCCGGCCCGGCAGACACCTACGCACACCGGCCGGTGGGTGCCGCGGTCGGAAGCCGGATGGCGGACGACTACGCGAGCAACCCCTACGCCCCCGGTGCCGACACGTCACCGCGGACCGACGGGACCGCGGTGACGATGGACGACGTCATCGTCCGTACCGCCACGACGCTCGGCACCGTGGCCCTGGCGGCAGTACTGTCCTGGCTCCTGCTGCCCGTCGACGAGGCGAACATCGGCCGGTCCTACGGCATCGCCCTGGGCGCGGCACTCGTCGCCATCGTCCTGTCGCTGGTCCAGTCCTTCAGGCGGACTCCGTCCCAGGCGCTGATCCTCGGGTACGCGGCGTTCGAGGGTGTCTTCCTCGGCGTGCTCTCCAGCACGGTCTCGACCTACATCGCGCCGGGTGTGGTCGTGCAGGCGGTGCTCGGCACCTTCGCGGTGTCCGCGGGTGTGCTCGTCGCGTACCGGATGCGCTGGATCCGGGTGACCCAGAGGTTCAGCGGTTTCGTCGCCGCCGCCGCGACCGGCTTCCTGCTGCTCCTCGTCGCCGACCTCCTGTTCTCCGCCTTCGGCGCGGGCAACGGCCTCGGCTTCCACAGCGGCGGCCTCGGCATCCTCTTCGGCGCCATTGGCATCCTGCTCGGCGCGGCCTTCCTCGCCATGGACTTCAAGCAGGTCGAGGACGCCGTTGCCTACGGCGCCCCGCGCGAGGAGGCGTGGCTGGCCGCCTTCGGTCTCACCATGACACTGGTGTGGATCTACCTGGAGGTGCTGCGCGTGCTGACCATCTTCAACAGTGACAACTGAGTTCTCCGGCGTCTGAGGGGCATGCGCGGTGCGCATGCCCCTCAGACGTGTCCGGCTCCGCGTCCGCCGCCTGAACGCTCACGGGGAAAGACGCGTCATGAGCCCTCACGAGGAATGCCCGTACCAGGACGGCAGGGTCGTCATCGATCCCGCCTTCAAGGCGGACGCCCCCCGCCCAGTACGCCCGGCTGCGGGAGCTGGGCCCATCCACCCGGCCGAGTTCCACCCTGCCCTGCTCAAGGACGCCACGCCCGCCGCCGGCTACGTCCTGAGCAAACCGTCGGTCGGGCTCGGCGCGCAGATGATGGAGGCCGACCCGCCGGAGCACACCCGGCTGCGCCGGCTGGCCTCGGCCGCCTTCATCCCACGCCGTACGGCCGAACTGGCGCCGCCGCCTGCGGGCGAGGCCCACCTCGTCGAGGCGTTCAACGCCCCGCTGCCAGGCACGGTCATCGCCGAACTCCTGGGCATCCCCGAGGAGCACCACCGCTCCGGGTGGCCTCGCCCGAGCACCGCCCGGCGCTGGCCGGTCTGCACGGGCTACTGGCCGACCTCGTCGCGGACAAACGCCGCCGGCCGGAGGACGATCTACTGTCGGCCCTGGTCGCCGTACGCGACCGGGAGGACGGCCGGCTGACCGAGGAGGAACTCGTGGGCACGGCCATGATGCTGGTCGTCGCCGGTCACGAGAGCACCGTGAACCTGCTGGGCAACGCCCCGATCAGCTACGGCTGTTGCGCGAGCGGCCTGAACTGAAGCCTGGCGCGGTGGAGGAGCTCCTGCGCTACGACACCTCGGTCGAGCGCTCCACCAGCCGCTACGCGGCGCATGACATCGAACTGGGCGGGGTGCCGATCCCCCGGGGCAGCATGATCGTCGTCGCTCTCTGTGCGGCAGGGCGCGACGCCCCCGCAAGCAGAGGACAGCGATCCGGCCGCTCTCGACGTGACCCGGCCGGGCGCCCGTCATCTGGCCTTCGGGCACGGCATCCACTACTGCCTGGGCGCCCGGGCTCGCCCGCCTGGAGACGGCCATCGCCCTGCGTACCTTGCTCGCCCGCGTCCCCGAACTCGAACTCGCCGCCCCGGCGGAGTCCTTGGAGTGGATCGGCTCCGGCATCATCCGCGGCGTGCTGACCATTCCGGTGCGCTACCGCGTCGGCTGACGACATGAGAAACGTCCCGGCCCGCGCCGTGAAGGCGCGGACCGGGACGGAGCAGATGCGGTACGTCCGTCAGACGGTCCGGCTGCGCAGCTGGCGGGCCTTCCAGCCCAGCAGGCCCGCCTGCGCGACGAAGAACACGCCGCCGCCCGTGGCGTAGACAGACAGTACGTCGAGCGAGGGATCGCTGCCCGCGGCCTGGATGTTGTAGGAGATACCGACGAGGAAGGACAGCCCGCCCGCGATCAGCATCGGCCACTGCTTGCCCAGCTCGGGGCCGCGCCGCTTGAGCCCGACCGCCACCTGGGCGACACCGGATATGACGGCCCAGGCGCCGAACACATGGAGCACCGGCGCCACGCCACCGGCCCCGGCGACACCGACCGCGATGGCGGCCAACGTGCTCAGCACCCCGTTGAACGCCGTGACCCGGCGCTCGGACCCGTCGGCCAGCGCCCGGTAGTCGATCAGTGAGGACACCGCGTCGATCAGCGGGTAGACGACCAGCAGCGTGATCGCCACAGCGTCGACGTCCTCGTGGGCTCCGGCGAACGCCAGGGCCCACGCCAGGGCCAGGACACCGCGGCCCAGGTACAGCCTCAGCAGGGAGGAGCGTTCGTCCGTGGCGGCCGCCGGTTGCACCGGCGTCGATGTCTGCGTACTCATGTGGGTTCGGCCTTTCTCAGGTCAGGGGGTCGTCGACCCGGTCAGTGCCGGGACGGGGAGATGCACGTGAAGCTGGAGGCGACGGCCGGGTCGCCGTAGCCCTTGTAGCGGGACACCTGGGGGTAGCTGCACAGGTCGCGGGTGACGCTCTGCTGGGAGTCGTTGATCAGGGTGGCCGGCAGGGTCCTGGGCGCCTTGCCGTGCTCGACCCAGGCGGTCAGCGCGGCGAGGCCGTCGGCCGAGCCGTCGAAGCCGTTGAGGCCGCAGTGGTTGGTACCCGGGGCGAGGAAGAGACGGTAGAAGTCGTCGACTCGCTCGGTTCCGCCCATCTCCCGCTCGACCTGCTCGCGGTACTTCACGGTGCCCTGGGTGGGGATGTACTGGTCGGCCTGGCCATGCCAGGTCAGCAGCTTGCCGCCGGACGCGCGGAAGCCGGACAGATCCGGGTCGTCCGTGCCGATGACCTTGTCGTACTCGGCCTGGGACTGCTTGAACAGCTGCGTGAACCGGCTGTAGGTGATCTTCGAGATGTCGAGAGAGGGATCCTTCGCCACCCAGAGCTTGACCCAGTCGGCGGGCACCTTGAACGGTGCGCCCGTGACGTTGCCGTCGGCGTCGGGCCCGTTGACGCCGGCCAGCGCAGAGATGTCGGCACCGATCGGGACGCCGGGCCACAGCTTGCTGCCGTAAGTGGTGCGCGGGCCGTCCCAGATCTTGCGCACGACGGTCGCGTCGGCCGCCGTGATGGTCAGCTCCTTGCCCTCGCACACGACCTTGGTGCCGATCAGCCGGCGCGGGTCGAAGTCGCAGCGGGACGGGTCGTTGACCAGGCCGTCCTTGACGCCGTCGAGGGAGTCGCAGGCCTTGACGGCGGCGTTGGTGAAGGCGTCGAACTCACACTTGGACGGGTAGTTCTTCTCGTTGCCCATGACCACCTGCGGCCACAGGGTGGCGACCTCGAACTCGTCCCAGTTGACGGCGGGAGCGTCGGCGAGGATGCCGTCGTAGTCGTCGGGGTAGCGCTGGGCCTCCATGTAACCCTGGCGTCCGCCGGTGGAGCAGCCGGTGAAGTAGGAGTAGGCGGGACCCTTGCCGTAGATCCCGTTGACGACATCCTTGCCGACGACCGCCGCCTCGTGCTGGGAGCGGGAGGCGAAGTTCTTCAGCAGCGCAGTGTTGACCTGGCCCTCGCTGTTCAGCGCCCATGTGGTGTCCAGGGCGTCGCCGACACCGGCATCGGTGGAGACGGCGGCGTAGCCGTTCTTGACCGCAGTGCCCAGGCCGACGCCGTTGTCGCCGGCCAGGTAGGCGGCGCCGCCGATCCCCTGGAAACGGCCGTTCCAGCCGGTGACGGGCAGCCAGGTCCGCACCTTGGCGTGGTCACCGTCGCCCGGGTGGGTGAGGGTGACCGTCACCTCGCAGTAGGCGGGGACGCCGGAGACCGAACCGCCCAGAGCGCCGGTACCGGTGATGGTGCCGCCCTCCTGGCTGACCGCAGTCACGGACTCCACCTTGGTCCCGGTCGGCGCCTTCACGGACGGCGCCGTACAGGCGAACGTCGTGGCGGCGGAACCGTCCTGGGACTCCGCCGAGGCGGTCGGCAGGTACACCGCCGCGGCCAGCGGCACGCCGGCCGCGAGGACAGTCAGAAGTCGTCTCATTGGTTTCCCATCGAAGAAGGAGGTGTGTGCTGACCACGGCGACACATATGCACGTCACATGAGGCGGGGCCGAAGACCGATCCGGACGCTATCACCAGTTAAGCCGGTGACGAAGGGGGGTGGTCGAACTCCGGTGAACAAGTGATCCCGTCACCCCGCCCCGGACCCACTCTGGCCGCACACCACACATCCTGACCACAGTCAGTTGACGGTCCATACCCAGGAGCACCACCCGAGCTCCATGACGGACGTGTTAGGTCATTCGACGGTCCGCCGCTCGGACACGTCACCCACGTGCTCCTCCTTCAGCCACCGCGAGTGATACCGCTGCACCCACGACCGGCTGACGTATCCGGTGCGCATCCCCAGCCTCGCCTCAGGGTCCTCGAAGGCCTTGCGCATGTGACCGAGCACGACGAAAGTGATCGCCCACGCCACGATGTCGTGGACGAAGATCGCGCTGGTGCGGGAGATGAAGGGCAGCAGCCCCATGAACCACATCAGCAGGCCGGTGAACATCATCACCAGCACGGCCCCGGCGATCCAGCCCGCATAGAGCTTCTGGCCCGCGTTGAACTTGCCGGCCGGGCGACCCTCGGGCGAGGTCCGGCGCCTGCGGCCGGCGCGCAGCCACTGCCGGTCATACACCGCGAAGCGGTTCAGCCTGCGCAGGTCCGCGCGGAAGGCGGGAGAGAGGAGCCCCAGCAGGAAGGGCAGAGGCAGCGAGATGCCGGACCACTCGTGGACCGTGACCATCAGGTGCCGCCGTCCGACGAGTTGGGCCACCGGCCCGAGGTAGAGACAGGCTGCGGTGACCAGGCACAGCAGCATCAGATAGCCCGTGGCCCGGTGGACCATGCGCTCGGCAGTGCTGAACCGGCGTACCCGGCCGTCGTGTTCAGGCCGCGTCGCTGTGTCGGTCGGCTCCGTCGAGCCAGCCGTCGACCGCATAACCTCGCTCCTCCCAGTAGCCGGGGACGACCTCTTCGGTGACCGAGATACCGGACAGCCACTTGGCCGACTTATAGAAGTACATGGGGGCCACGTAGAGGCGGACCGGTCCGCCGTGCGCGTGGGTGATGAGCTTGTCCTGCATGTTCAGCGCCACCAGGACGTCCGAGCGGCGTGCCTGTTCCAGGGTGAGGCTCTCGCTGTAGGCGCCGTCGAAGCAGGTGAACCGGATCGCCGCGCCCGGAGAACGCACCCCGGCGTCGTCGAGGATGTCCGCGAGCTTGACACCCTCGAACGGTGTCTTCTCGACACGCCACCCGTCGGTGCACACGACGTCATGGACGACCCGGGTCTGCGGCATCGCGCGCAACGCGTCGAGCGTGTAGGTCTTCGGCTGCTCCACCAGTCCGCCGACCGTGAGTTCATAATTCGTCTCATCCTTGTGCGGCACCGAGCCGACGACGCTGTAGTACCGGAAGCCGCCCGGATTAGGCAGCAGACCGGTCAGGCCCGTGGCGTCGACCTCCGAGGCCTTGGCGAGGAACCCCTCCCAGCCGCGCTGGAAATAAGGCGCGGCGGCGAGCCCCGCGGCGCCCGCGCCGAGCATGCCCAGCATCGCGCGCCGCCCCACCGGGGCGCCCCCGGTCCTCGGCTTCGGCTTTCCTGCCATGGTGTGCGCTCCTTCCGACACGTGTGATCTTTGCTGAGCCATGAGCAGCAGCATTGTCACCGGTTTAACTGGTGACGATGCTGTCATGGGGCATCTGAGCTGTCAACAGGAAGCCGCCGATGCACACGTATGAGCCCCTGCCGGCCACACCACCGACTGAGCGGGCCGACGATTTGTTAGAGTGTCAGTGACGTTGACCGTGTAGCGAGGAGTCACAGACGTGGTGGGTGAAGACGACATCTCCGGGTGAGACCCGGATCTGACGGCCACCGGCCGGCGCTCAGGAGCGCTGCCGAGGTGGTCTGTCTCGTCGTACCCCTTTCCCACGTCTGCCCAGGGCAGAGGTCCAACTCTGTCCTCAGTTCCTTCGAGGTCACTTCCATGTCCGACGCCGCGATCGTCTGCTCGAACCTCTCCTTCGCCTGGCCCGACGACACTCCGGTCTTCCACGACCTGTCCTTCACCGTGACGCCAGGGCGCACGGGCCTGGTCGCCCCCAACGGCTCCGGCAAGAGCACCCTGCTCAAACTGATCGCCGGCGAACTGAAGCCCGCCACCGGCTCGGTGTCCGTCGGCGGCACCCTGGGCTACCTCCCGCAGAGCCTGCCCCTGACCGGCAATCTCACGGTCGCCGAGGTGCTCGGCGTCGCCGCTGTGATCCGCGCGCTGGACGCCGTGGAGTCCGGGGACGTCGCTGAGGAGCACTTCACCACCATCGGCGACGACTGGGACATCGAGGAGCGCACCCGCGCCCAGCTCGACCGCCTGGGCCTCGCCGACCTCGCCCTGGACCGCAGCCTGAGCACGCTCAGCGGCGGCCAGGTCGTCTCGCTCGGCCTCGCCGCCCAGTTGCTCAGGCGCCCCGACGTGCTGCTGCTCGACGAACCCACCAACAATCTCGACCTCGAGGCCCGGCACAAGCTCTACGACGTGCTGACGGACTTCACCGGCTGCCTGCTGCTGGTCAGTCACGACCGTGTACTGCTCGACCGCATGGAACGCATCGCCGAGCTCGGCAGCGACGAACTGCGCTTCTACGGCGGCAACTTCACCGAGTACGAGGAGGCCGTACGCGCCGAGCAGGAGGTCGCCGAGAAGAACGTCCGCAACGCCGAACAGGAGCTGAAGCGGGAGAAGCGGGAGCTGCAGCAGGCCCGCGAACGCGCAGAGCGACGCATGAGCAACGCCTCCCGCAACCTCAAGAACGCCGGCCTGCCCAAGATCTTCGCCGGCAACATGAAGCGTGGCGCGCAGGAGTCCGCGGGCCGGGCCGGCCAGATGCACGCCTCCCGGGTCAGCGAGGCCAAGACCCGGCTCGACGAGGCCGGACGCGCGCTGCGCGACGAGCAGCGCATCACCCTGGAGCTGCCCGACACCCAGGTGCCCGCCGGCCGCAACCTCTTCCTCGGCGAGGGGATGCAGGTCCGCCTCGGGGACAAGGCGGTGTTCGCCGCGGGCGGTGTCGACCTGTCCGTCCGAGGCCCCGAGCGCATCGCACTGACCGGTCCCAACGGTGCCGGAAAGACCACCCTGATGCGGCTGATCACCGGCGAACTCACCCCGGACGGCGGGGAGATCAAGCGCAACGACGGCCGGATCGCCTATCTCTCGCAGCGCCTGGACCTGCTGGACCTGGACCTCACCGTGGCGGAGAACTTCGCCGCGTTCGCCCCCGAGCGGCCCGAGGCTGAGCGGATGAACCTCCTCGCCCGCTTCCTCTTCCGGGGCACGCGGGCACATCTGCCCGTGGGGGTGCTCTCCGGCGGCGAGCGGCTGCGTGCCACCCTGGCTTGCGTGCTGTGCGCCGAACCGGCTCCGCATCTGCTGCTGCTGGACGAGCCGACCAACAATCTCGACCTGGTCAGTGCGGGACAGCTGGAGAGCGCGCTCAACTCCTACCAGGGCGCCTTCATGGTGGTCAGCCACGACGAGCGGTTCCTCGCCGAGATCGGCGTGAACCGCTGGTTGCGGCTGGCCGACGGCACGCTCACCGAGACGGGAGCCCCCGCGGTGTGAGCCGTCGGTGTGTGCAGTGGCCCGCGTCCGAGGCAGTACGCCCCGCGGGCCGAACGCCGATCACGTCGGACGGTTCCCCATGCCCCAGCCCGCACTGCTCGCCCACGACCTCGTCCGCAACCTGGACGGCCGTCGCGTCCTCGACGGTATCTCCCTGACCGCCTCCCCCGGTCATCGCATCGGCCTGATCGGGGAGAACGGCGTCGGCAAGTCCACCCTGCTACGGGTGCTCGCCGGCGTGGACGAACCCGACGCGGGAAGCGTCACCCGCCCACTCGACCTCGGCTTCCTCCACCAGGAGATGCCGTACGACGCCGACTCGACCATCTCCGACGTGCTGGACGAAGCGCTGCGTGAGGCCCGTGAGGACCTCGCCGAGCTGGACCGGCTCGGCGAGGAACTCGCCCGCGTCCCGGAGAAGGAGCCCGGCCACCAGGAGCTCCTCGACGCCTACGGAAGGCGCCTCGAGCAGGCCCAGGACCGGGAGTCCTGGGACGCCGACCGGCGTGCGGCCCTGGTTCTGGAAGGCCTGGGCCTCGGCGCGTTCGGGCACGACCGCACGCTCGGTTCGCTCTCCGGTGGGCAGCGCGGCCGGTTGGCCCTGGCCGCACTGCTCGTCCGGCGGCCGTCGGCGTTGTTGCTGGACGAGCCGACCAACCATCTCGACGACGGCGCCGCCGCCTTCCTGGAGGAGCAGATCCGCGGTCTGGCCGGGACCGTGGTCGTCGCGGGCCACGACCGGGCGTTCCTCGACGCCGTCTGCACCGACCTGATCGACCTCGACCCGGCGGCGGACGGCCCGGTCCGCTACGGCGGCAACTACAGCGCCTACCTGTCGGAGAAGCGCGCCGAGCGCGAGCGCTGGGAGCGGCGGTACGCCGAGGAACAGGATGAACTGACAGAGCTGCGGCACGCGGCGGGCGTGACCGCGCACCGGGTCGCGCCGGACCGGGGCCGCACCGACAACGAGAAGATGGGCTACGGCCACCGGGCCGGCCGGGTGCAGAACCAGATCTCCCGCCGGGTCCGCAACGCCACCCGGCGGCTGGAGGAACTGGAGCGCGCCCAGGTCGCCGAGCCACCGCGTCCGCTGCGGTTCGCGGCCGGGGATCTGGCCGCACGTGCCGAGGAGAGCCCGCGGCCCCTGGTGTCCCTGCGCGACGTGCGGGTGCCCGGCCGACTCGCACTGGACGGCCTGGAGGTGTCGGCGACAGACCGGCTGCTCATCACGGGCGGCAACGGGGCGGGCAAGTCGACGCTGCTCGCCGTGCTCGCCGGACGTCTCCCGGCAGAGGGCGAGGTGCACCGACGGCGCGGGCTGACGGTCGGGCTGCTCACCCAGGACACCGTGTTCGAGCGCCCCGACCGCACGGTCCGGGACACCTACGAGCAGTCGCTGGGCGCGCAGCGGGCGGAGAAGGTGCCGCTCAGCTCCCTCGGTCTCATGCACGAGGCGGATCTGAGCAAGCCGGTCGGACACCTGTCCGTGGGCCAGCGCCGACGTCTCGCGCTGGCCCTCCTGATGGCCCGCCCACCCCAGCTGCTCCTCCTCGATGAGCCCACCAACCACCTCTCCCCTCGCCTGTGCGACGAACTGGAGGCCGCCCTGGGTCCGGGCCCCGGCGCGGTCGTCGTCGCGAGCCACGATCGCTGGCTGCGCCGACGCTGGCAGGGCCGCGAACTCCATCTGCAATCGGGACGCGGCTGACAAGAGGAGGTGTCGTACGATCTTGAGCCCCCTGCCACCGGGGAGAACCGTCTGGAACGGTGACGCTCCTTGCGCTCGACATAAGTCACCTGTCAAGATGGTGATGTGAATCTTGACCATGTATTCGTATGCGGACATCCGGCCCTCGACTTCGCGGCCACCCTCCGCGCCCGGCGCTCGACCAGGTTCGAGATGTTCGTGACGCCGGAGCGGCTGAATGCCTGGTACCTGGAGTCCGGGCTGGTGGACACGATCACTCCCGGTGAGGAGGACGACGTCCGGGCGGCGACGACCGTACGCGAGGCCATCTACCGGCTCGTCACCGACCGTCGTCTCGGGGAGGAGTTCGATCGGGAGGCGCTCGCCGTGGTCAACGCCGCCGCCCGCAAGCCCCCCGTGACGCCGCAGCTCACCCTGGCCGGACGGCACACCGAGGCGACGCCTGAGCAAGCCCTGGCGACCGTGGCTCGGCAGGCCGTGGAACTGCTCAGCGGCGCGGACGTTCCCTTGATGAAGGAATGCGGCAACCCCGAGTGCACCCGGGTCTATATCGACCGCTCCCGGGGCATGCGGCGCCAGTGGTGCGGCATGGAGTCCTGCGGCAACAAGATCAAGGCCGCCGCGTACCGCGCACGCAAGAAGGACGCGCCCGCCGTGCCCGCGCGCTGACTCCTTCACCTGCGCGGCGCGGGGTCCCGGCGAGCGCGGGGCTCAGTCGGCGGCAAGGTCCTTGAGGGTCTTGTGGAACTTGCTCATCAGCATTCCCCGAGCCCAGCGCGCGGGCGGCGGGAAGGCCGCGTACACGTGGTCCCGGCCGGGAACGGGCTCGGGGTGCTCCAGGAGGCCGAACACCAGGTGCGGCCCACCACGCCGGACGCCGGCCGCCGACGCCTTGCGGAGCCTCGGGATGTCCTCGTCCGGGGCCTTGGGAAGCAGCCCTCTGAGCAGTGGCTCCACGAGGGCGAAGTACGCGGCCAGTCCGTCCCGGAGACGGTGGGAGTTGAGCGTGCCCTCTTTCATCGCATGCCCCCAGCTCACCGATCGGCCGACCCGGCGCTCCTCCGCAATCCGTGCGATGACGCTCTCCAGCTCATCGAGCCCCTCGGCCAGCGTGTCGTCCTCCTCATCCAGCAGGTCGAGCGTGCGGACCGCTTGGGGAAAGCGCTCCCGCAGCACGGGCCAGAGCAACTCGTCCTCGCTCCGGCGGTGATGGTGCACGAAGTCGACCAACCACTGGGCGGTCGTCACCAGGGTCTTCGCGTCGACGGCCGCGCCGCTCGCCAGCCCGGTGAAGGACCTGACGACGAGTTCCGCGCCTCGGGTCACGACGGCGTGGACGGCGAGGATTTCGTCGAAGAGAGTGGCGCCTCCCGTGACCGGCGACTGCCTAGCGGGCATCCATAGACCTTCTTCCCTGTTTCGCGCGCCCCCATGACGACACATGTACGGCCCGCTCCCGCCACAGGGAGCGGGAGCGGGCCACATGTGCGCACCGACGGTCCCGAGGGGGGACTCGGCCGCCGGTGCGGGGACGGGAACGGACCACGAGAGCGTGGCTGGACTCCGAATGTCCCGTCACGGCTGCGCCGTCCGCGTATCCAGACGGCTCAGCCTTCCATCTGGAGAACGCATTGGCGGGCCGAAAAGGTTCATCGCAACATGCGTATCCCGTCGCCGCTTCGAGGTGTCTCAGACATACATGGCTCGATGGCTGCGGAGGGCGAACGTGTCACCCGAGCTGAGGATGGTCACGATCTCCGCGCAGAAGCGCCGGTACTCCGCCTCCTGCTCGGCCGGCAGGGTCACGGAGCCGACGGATCCTTGGGGCACGACGGGTCGCAGGGTGCCCAGAAGGCCCTGCGGGGGCGGCAGCAGCAGCACCTCCATGACGCGTCGGAAGACATCGGTGAGACTCTCCTCCCGATCCGGCGGTTCGGCACACGCCTGCTCCGGCACCGGACGCCAGACCCTGTCGGCCTCCACGAACAGGTCGAGGCAGGCCGCCAGGCGCCCGAGGTCGACCGCGGTCAGCTCGATCGGATACAGACTCGTCAGCTGGTCGCCGCACACGCTGTGCAGGGTGTACCGCTCGGCCGGAGCAGGGTCGACGGATGCTTCCTCGTTGTGCCACCGGGACCACAGCGGCAGCTTCAGCAGCACCTGCACCCAGCTGTCGTAGGCATCCGAGACGACTCGCTCGTCATCGGACTGCAGGCCCGCGGCGTGCAGTCGGTAGAGGTGGCGGAGAAGCGGTTCTTCCAGACTCTGAAACTTCGCGAAGAACACGGGATCGTCAGGGACCAGGGCGTACAAGGCCTCCTCCTCTCACCAACCATGACGACTCGAAACCGAGCGCGGTACGGCCGTCGCGCGGGGCACGTGTGCCACCGCCTGGCGTCACCGACAAGAGCCTGTCATGAAAATGAACGGAACGCGTCGCCACGTGGTTCACCGACGGTGTGCCCTGCCTCATCACCCAAAGTCACCGCCTTGACAGGTGACGAATTCTCGTGAGAGTGTCGTCACCTGTCAAGGCGGTTACACTTCCGCTCGGACCACCGCCGCGATGACACACCTCAAGCACTCCTCGACTGCGCAAACGTGTCACAAATCGTGGCTACACTTCGCGGTCTTGGCCTTGGCCGCAAGCCCCCGGGCGGAGACGGCTCGGGTCCCCGGCGGCGCGGTGACGACGGGCGCCCAACACAGCACCTCATGAGAAATGGCGAGGCCGGCCGCGAGATGGACGCGACAGTGCGCTACTCAATCCTCGGTACCGTGCGGGCGATGCGCGGGGACACCGAGATCGACCTGGGTCCCCCGAAGCGACTGGCCCTGCTCGCTCTGCTACTGCTCCGTGCCCCCGGCCCGCTCACCCTGAGCGAGGCGGTCGACATCCTGTGGGACGAGGAACCGCCGGTCAGCGCCGTCAATGTGGTGCACCGGCACATCGGCGCGCTGCGCAGGACACTCGAACCCGAATTGCGCAGCCGTACCCACGCGGAACACCTCGTCCGCGCCGCCGACGGCTACCGCCTACTCGTCGACACCTCCACCTCGGATCTCCTGCACTTCCGCGACCTGCGCGCCCAGGCACAGCTCGCGGTCAGGGGCGGTGCTCCAGTACAGGCTGCGGAGGACTTCGTCGAAGCCCTCCGGCTGTGGCGCGGTCCCGTCGTCGCCGCCGGCACCTCGGTGGCCCGGCATCCGGTGTTCACCTCGGTCGGCCACGAGTTCGTCGCGACGGTGAAGGAGGCCACCGACGCCGTCCTGACCGCGGCGCCCGCGCTGACTGAAGAGGTGCTCACGATGCTGCGGCGTGCTGTGGAGTGCCACCCTTTCGACGAGGCACTCCACTCCCGGGTGATCGCCGCCCTGGCCGCCACCGGCCGGCAGGCCGAGGCCCTGCGGCAGTTCGAGACCATCCGTGGCGCGCTGGCCGAGGAACTGGGCGTCGAGCCCGGCCCCGAACTGCGCGCCGCCCAGCAGCACCTGCTCCAGCGCAGCGTCTCCGGGGCCCCTCGCACTCCCCCGCCCGGTCCCACGGAGGTCGGCAGGCCGGCCCAACTGCCCGCGGACTGCGCCTCCTTCGCCGGCCGTCGGCAGATCCTGAGCCAGTGCCTGGAGCTGCTGCCGCTCACAGGCGAGAGCAGGCCTCCGACGATGACCACGGCCATCTGCGGCATGGCGGGAGTCGGCAAGACGACGCTGGCCGTGCACTGGGCCCACATGGTCGCCGACCACTTCCCCGACGGCCAGATCTACGTCGGCCTCCAGGGACACCACGCCTCCCGGCCCCCGCTCGACCCGGCCGAGGCCATCGCCGAGGTGCTCGGCGCGCTGGGTGTGGAGCACGACCGTTCGCACACGAGCGCCGCCGCGCTCGCCCCCACCTATCGCAGTGCCCTGGACGGGCGTCGAATACTCCTCGTCCTGGACGACGCCGAGGACAGCGAGCAGGTACGTCCCTTGCTCCCTGCCACGCCGGGATGCCTCGCCATCGTCACGAGCCGACGGCGGCTGGAGGGCCTGGCCGTCACGGACAACGCCCGGATCACCACGCTGGATCCCATGACCCGCGAGGAGGGTCTCGACCTGCTCGACCGGCGTCTGGGCACCGACCGGATCAGAGCCGAGCACGCCGCCGCGGAGGAGATCGTGGAGCTGTGCGGCGGGCTGCCGCTGGCGCTGGCCATCGCCGGCACCCGGGCATTGGTCCAGCCTCGGTTCCCGCTGGCCTCGCTAGCGGCCAGGCTCCAGGACGCCGACGACTACCTCGACGTTCTGTCCAGCCGCGACGCCCGCACCGACATCCGCAGTTCGTTCCACCGCTCCTACGAAGCGCTGAGCAGCGGCGCCGCGCGGCTGTTCCGGCTGCTCGGCCTGCATCCCACGCGTGACATCACCCTGCCGGCCGCCGCCAGCCTGGCCGGTACCGACCCCCGCGGCACCCGGCAGGACGTGGCCGAGCTGATGGACCACCACCTGCTCGTCGAACTGACCGCCGGCCGGTACACCTGTCACGAACTGCTGCGCGCCTACGCAAGGGAGCTCAGCTCGCTCCTGGATTCCCCGGCCGTGCGGTCCGAGGCGTTGGCCAGAATGTTCGAGCACTATCTGTACAGCGCCAACGCCGCCACGGCTCTGCTCGCGCCGCTCTGCGGCACCGTGATCCTGCCGCCGCCGAGACCGGGGGTCCGGCCCCAGGAGTTTCGCGAACCTGCGGACGCCGCCGAGTGGATCGTCGCCGAGCAGTACCTGCTGCCGGAACTTGTCCGCGCCATCGGCCACGACCCGCGCGGCGAGACGTTCCGGCGCCAACTGACCTCAGCGTTGGAGATGTGTCTGCACTCGACCGACTTCTAAGCAGCCTCTGCCTCTGGCCGTGCGACGCTCCGCAGCTTGCGCAGGGCGTTGTGGTGACGGCTCTTGACGGTGCCGGCCGGGATGCCGAGGATGCCGGCGGTTTCCTCGATGCTGCGGTCGCACAGGTATATGTGGACCAGCACGGCACGGTGATCGGGAGACAGCCGACGCAGGAGAGGCCTGGCCACCAGGATGTCGTGCACCGGCTCGGTGCCGTCGTTACCCGACACCGGATCGGTATAGGTGACTCCGACGACCTCCCTTCGCGCATGGGGTTTGCGCACCCAGTCGATGACCAGGTGCCGGGTCACGGTGAACAACCAGCCGCGGACCGACCCCTCCATCCCCAGCAGTCTGTCGATGTTCCGCCAGGCCCGGATGATGGTCTCCTGGACGACGTCCTCGGCGAGTCCGTGGTCACCCAGCATCTTCTCGGCGTACGAGACAAGACCGTCCCGGTGTTCCCTCATGATGGTGCCGAGCAGATCGGACCGGGACATAGCCGTGAGGGGCGTAGCCATAGTGTTCTGAACCATCCTGGTTCTCTGTCGTGCGGCGACCGGGGGCCGGATGTAACCCCCGCGTGCGCACTTTAGGCAGCGGGAAGTGCCAGAAACATGCCGCATTTGTGTCGCGGTAGTGCCGTGGCTCGCGACCGGCACAAACACACGCCCAGACAACCCTGCTCACCAGGGATTTTTCGCTCCGGCACGTCGATTCCCCGTCTTGACGAACTCCAAACACATACACACCGTGCGATGCATGTCACGTGTCCGAGCCTCCTTGGCCCGCCCCTGAACCCGCGACCCGAGGAAACACGTGTGATAGTCGTAGGCGAGAGAGCCACCTGAAAGGTATGACCACATTGCGTAAGAACCTGCTACAACTGGGAGTGACCACGGCCGCCGCCATCGGTCTGTCTCTCGGCGCGGGCACCGCGTTCGCCACCCCGGCCGGTCCGGGCGTGACCGGCAAGATCATCTCCCAGACCACGTTGGGTGGGACGGACTACATCCTCCGCCAGGTCACCATCCCCCCAGGCCAGAGCACGGGCTGGCACTACCACGACGGAACCCTCTACGGCTTCGTCCAGCAAGGCACGCTCAGCCACTTCGACTCGGACTGCGAGTCCGACGGCGTCTACCGGGCCGGCAGCGGCCTCACCGAGCCGTCCGGCGCGGACCATGTGCACATCGGCCGCAACCTCGGCACGACCGATGTCGTCCTCGACGTCCTGTACGTCCTGCCGCACGGCGCCCCGTTGTCGGAGGACGCCCCCAACCCGGGCTGCGACTTCCAGTAGGTCCCCCAGCCCCCGGCACACCACATGACGAGCCCGCCACGGCGACACACCGTGGCGGGCTCGTCGTGCGACGGGGCCCGAGGCTCCGTCACCTGTTCAGGGGCGACCAGGAGCGGAATACGGCGGCCTGGCCGTGGATCCGTCCGCGCGTATCCATCAGGTCCCACATGGTCACGTCCTCGATCCAGAAGGTCCGGCCGTCCTTGCCTACGCGTATCCCCCGGTAGCCGGTGGCGTAGTGGTGGGCCGTCACGGCGCGCACGAGGGCCTCCCGGTCCTCCTGGCCGTCCGGGCGGGCCGACAGCCGGGAGGGCAGGCCGGTGAACTCGTCCCAGGAATAGCCGAAGCAGTCCTGCGCCGAGCTGTTGGCGTAGACGAAGCGTGGGTCGGCGGACGTGTCGTGCGCCAGCAGCCCGAACGGGGCCTGCTCGTACAGCCATCGCGCGGCGTCCCACGCGGCCTCCCGCACCTCCGGACACAGCGGCTCGCCGACCAGCCGCAGATGGCTGGAGAGCAGCAGCTCGGCGAAGGCGGGGTCGGTGGGTCGCCCAGGCAGGGTCATCGGTGTGGGGACGTCGTCAAAGGGTGTCATCACCGTTCACATGTTTCTTCATCCGGCACGGCTGGAGGTTTCGTCATCGTCACGGGCCTTGACAGGGATGTGTCCGCCGCAACAGCCTATGGCAACGTTGTCAGATCGCGCAGCCCTTTCCCGTAACACATGCCATCCCCTACTCACCCCCTGTGATTGGACGATCACACATGGCCGATCAGTCGTGTCCCTCACAACATCCCTCCCGGCGCACCGTTGTCGGGACCGGCTCGACACTGCTGGCCTGGTTCAGCCTGGGCACGGTCCTCGCGCCGACGGCCGACGCCGCCGCGCGAACCGGGAATGTGACCGGCACCGGCATATCTGCCGGGCCGGGCGAGATCGCCGCCTACCGCCCGGTCCGGGTCTCCTCGCAGGCATACGCTCCCGCTCCCGCCGAGTTCGTTGTGGACGCGCTCCCGGCGCGAGGTGTACGCGGCACCGGATGGCGCTCCGAGGCGGGCGACCCGCAGTGGATCGAGGTCGACCTGGAGACGGACTGCCGCGTCGACCGCATCCGGCTGACCTTCGAGGCCGACGCGAGCGACCCGGTGTTCACCCCGCCCACCGGCGGAAACCCGCGCCAGGGCACCACGGGCAAGGAGATCCTCTCCAGCTACGCCAGGGAGTTCGTCGTCGAGACGTCCCGCGACCGCGGCTCCTGGACCAGCGCGTACCGCACCACGGCCGGCACCGGCGGCGTGGTGGACATCCCGCTGCCGAAGCCCGTGACGGCCCGCTGGGTACGGATGACGGCCCACCGGCGCTCCAGCCCCCACCCGCTCGGCCTCAATGGCTTCGAGGTGTACGGCACCGCCCCGGGCCACCGCCCGAAAGCCACCGGCTGGACCGACTGGGGCATCCACCACGGCGACGCCCCCCGGCTCACCGTCGCCGCCGACGGCACGGTGCCGCTGGAGTCGGGCTGGACGCTCACCCTGGACGACTGGGCGGACGGCGACGGCGCGACCCTGTCGCGGACCGGCGTGGACACCGGCCGTTGGCTGCCCGCGACCGTGCCCGGCACCGTGCTTGGCTCCCTCGTCGACCAGGGCAAGCTGCCCGACCCGGTCGCGGGACTGAACAACCTGCGCGTCCCCGAGGCGCTGTCCCGCCACTCCTGGTGGTACAAGCGGGACTTCGACCTGCCCCGTGGCCTGCGCACCGGCCGGGGGCGGCACATCTGGCTGGAGTTCGACGGCGTCAACCACAAGGCCGAGATCTGGCTCAACGGACACGCAGTGGGCGAGGTGACGTTCCCCTTCGCCCGCTCCGCCCACGACATCACCCAACTCCTGGCCGCTTCGGGCAGCAACGCACTCGCCGTACGGATCTCCCCCATGCCGGTACCCGGCAGCCCCGGCGACAAGGGCCCGGCCGGTGAGGCCTGGGTGGACGCCGGTGCCAACACGATGAACCTCAACTCGCCGACGTACCTTGCCTCGTCGGGCTGGGACTGGATGCCGGCCGTACGCGACCGCTCGGCCGGCATCTGGAACCACGTACGGCTGAGATCGACCGGCCACATCGTGATCGGTGACCCGCGGGTCGACACCGTGCTGCCCGCGCTGCCGGACTTGTCGGTCGCCGAACTCACCCTGACCGTCCCGGTGCGCAACGCCGACTCCACCGACCACGAGGCCACCGTCTCCGCCTCGTTCGGTGACGTCCGCGTCTCGCGCACAGTCACGGTCCCGGCGGGCGAGGACATCGATGTCATCTTCACCCCCGACGCGTTCGGCGCCCTGCGGGTGAAGGACCCCGACCTCTGGTGGCCCAACGGCCTGGGCGAGCCCACCCTGCACGACCTCACCCTCGTCGCCCGGACCGGCGGCGCCGAGAGCGACCGGCGCACCACCCGTTTCGGCATACGGCAGTTCGGCTATGAGTACGACACCCCGCTGAAGTTCACCCCGTCCTCCGACGCCTACACCCAGACCGTCCAGGTCGGTGACCAGCACGTCCGCCACGTCCGCGTCCGCTGTCTCACCCGGGCCACCGACTGGGGCAGTTCGCTGTGGGCGCTGTCGGTGTTCGACAGCGCCCGTCCCGGCACCGACCTCGCCCTGCACGCCCTGGCCGAGGCCTCCAGCGAAAATGACGGCCACCTAGCCGCCCATGTCACCGACGGCGACTCGAACACCCGCTGGTCCTCCGCCTACGCCGACGACCAGTGGATCCACGTCGACCTCGGCGCGGTGCAGTCCTTCGACCGGGTCGACCTGGTCTGGGAGCAGGCCTACGCGCGGACCTACGCCGTGCAGGTCTCCGCGGACGGCGAGCAGTGGACGGACGCCGCGTCCGTGGACAACACCGCCGTTCCGCTGCCCTTCAACAGCGGTGACGCCAGCCTGCGGGTGACCGACTTCGAGCCCCGCACGGCACGTCACGTCCGCCTGTCCTGCGGCATCCGCAACACCAGCTGGGGCAACTCCCTGTGGTCTCTTGCTGTCATCGACAGCGCCGATCCGGGCACCGACCTCGCCCTCCACCGGGAGACAACCGCCTCCAGCGAGGAGGACGACCACCCGGCCGCCCACGCCACCGACGGCGACGCCGGCACCCGCTGGTCCTCCGCCTACGAGGACCACCAGTGGATCCAGGTCGATCTCGGCTCCACCCGGCGCTTCGACCGGATCGCGGTCCTGTGGGAGCAGGCGTACCCCAAGACGTACACCGTCCAGGTCTCCGACGACGGCGACACCTGGACCGACGTGACGACCGTCTCCAACACCCCCGACCCGCTGAAGATCAGCGTCAACGGCGTGCGTGTGCTGGTGCGCGGCGGCAACTGGGGCTGGGACGAACTGCTGCGCCGAATGCCCGCCGAGCGAATGGACGCGGCGGTGCGGATGCACCGGGCCATGAACTTCACGATGATCCGCAACTGGGTCGGCAGCAGCAACCGCGAGGAGTTCTACACCAGTTGCGACGAGCACGGCATCCTGGTGTGGAACGACTTCCCCAACGCCTGGAGCATGGACCCGCCGGACCATGAGGCCTTCCTCTCCGTGGCCCGCGACACCGTGCTGCGCTACCGCGTCCACCCGAGCATCGCCGTATGGTGCGGCGCCAACGAGGGCAATCCGCCGGCCGCGGTCGACGAGGGCATGCGAAAGGCGGTCGAGAGCCAGGCGCCGGGAGTGCTCTACCAGAACAACTCGGCCGGCGGCATCGTCACCGGCGGCGGCCCCTACGGCTGGATCGAGCCGGAGCGCTACTTCGATCCGTCGACGTACGGCAGCAAGGACTTCGGCTTCCACACCGAGATCGGCATGCCCGTCGTCTCCACCACCGCCAGCACCCGCGCCATGGTGGGCGACGACGGGCCGGAGTGGCCGATCGGCGGTGCCTGGTACCACCACGACTGGAGCGAGCGCGGCAACCAGGCACCGCAGAACTACAAGACAGCCATCGAGACCCGCCTCGGCACGGCCCGCGACCTGGACGACTTCACGCGCAAGGCACAGTTCGTCAACTACGAGAACTTCCGCGCCATGTTCGAGGCCTGGAACGCCAATATGTGGGACAACGCCAGCGGATTGATGCTGTGGATGTCCCATCCGGCCTGGCACAGCACGGTCTGGCAGACCTACGACTACGACTTCGACGTCAACGGTGCCTACTTCGGCTGCCGGAGCGCCTGCGAGCCCCTTCATGTCCAGGCCGACCCGGAGAAGTGGCAGGTCATCGCGGTCAACCACACCCGTAAGACGCTCAAGCGAGCGACGGTCACGGCGGAGACGTACGACCTGTCCGGCCGCCGGATCGCCGACACCCGGCAGGCGCGCGCGGACGTGGATCCCGCGACCTCGGCGACGGCGTTCACCGCTGCCCCCTCTGACGACCTGCCTGACCTGCACCTGCTGCGGCTTACCCTCACCGCCGACAGTGGCACGGTCCTGTCGCGCAACACCTACTGGCGCTGCCGCACACCCGAGGCGCTGCGCGCCCTCAACCAGGTCCAGCAGGCCAGGCTGTCGGCCTCCCTTACACAGGTGTCGCGCGACGGGGACCGGCGTGCGGCGACCGCCACGGTCCGCAACCGGGGGTCCATGGTCGCCGCGATGGTCCGGCTCTCCCTGCTGGGCGAGGACGGTGCCCGCGTCCTGCCTACCCTCTACGACGACAACTATCTGTGGCTGCTGCCCGGTGAGACCCGCACGGTCACCCTGTCGTGGCCCGCGACCGCCCTGCCCTCGGGCCGGCCGAAGCTGCGGGTCGAGGGGTACAACACTCCCCCGGTCACGGTGCGCGGCTGAGCCGTAGCGGGAGAGGCCGGGGGTCGGTGCCGCCGATACGGCGGCAC
>NZ_JBQQBS010000082.1:0-35406 GCF_052245395.1 Streptomyces sp. 4N124 | reverse complement strand
CTTGGGCCCCCCCGCTCCAGGTTGGCGCGTAGCGAGGGGTCGTACGCGGGTCAGACCTCCACCACGACAGGGAGGATCATCGGCCTGCGCCGGTACGTGTCCGAGACCCACTTGCCCAGCGTGCGCCGGATCAGTTGCTGCATCTGGTGGGGCTCCACGACGCCGTCCTGAGCCGAGCGCTCCAGGACTTCCGTGACCTTCGGGAGGACGTCGCTGAAGGCCGAGTCCTCGATGCCGGAGCCACGGGCCTGGACATGCGGTCCGGCCGTAATCTTGCCGGTCGACGCGTCCATGACGACGAAGACCGAGATGATGCCCTCGTCGCCGAGGATTTTGCGGTCCTTGAGGGCCGGCTCGCCCACGTCGCCGACGGAGAGGCCGTCGACGTAGACATAGCCCGCCTGGACCTTGCCGGAGATCTTGGCCTTGCCCTCGATGAGGTCGACGACGACGCCGTCCTCGGCGATGACGATGCGGTCGTGCGGGACGCCGGTCAGGGCGCCCAGTTCGGCGTTGGCGCGCAGGTGGCGCCATTCGCCGTGCACCGGCATCAGGTTCTTCGGGCGGCAGATGTTGTAGAAGTACAGCAGCTCGCCCGCGGACGCGTGGCCGGAGACGTGCACCTTGGCATTGCCCTTGTGGATGACGTTCGCGCCCCAGCGGGTCAGGCCGTTGATGACGCGGTAGACCGCGTTCTCGTTGCCGGGGATCAGCGACGACGCCAGGATCACCGTGTCGCCTTCGACGATGCGGATCTGGTGGTCGCGGTTGGCCATCCTCGACAGGGCTGCCATCGGTTCGCCCTGTGAGCCCGTGCAGACCAGCACGATCTCGTCGTCCGGGAGGTCGTCGAGGGTCTTGACGTCGACGACCAGGCCCGGCGGGACCTTCAGGTAGCCCAGGTCCCGTGCGATGCCCATGTTGCGGACCATGGAGCGGCCGACGAAGGCGACGCGGCGGCCGTACTCGTGGGCCGCGTCCAGGATCTGCTGGATGCGGTGGACGTGGCTGGCGAAGCTGGCCACGATGATCCGCTTGCGGGCGGTCGCGAAGACCTGGCGCAGGACGTTCGAGATGTCGCGCTCGGGCGGGACGAAGCCCGGGACCTCGGCGTTCGTCGAGTCGGAGAGGAGCAGGTCGATGCCCTCCTCGCTCAGACGCGCGAACGCGTGCAGGTCCGTGAGCCGGCCGTCCAGCGGGAGCTGGTCCATCTTGAAGTCGCCGGTGTGCACGACCATGCCGGCCGGAGTGCGGATGGCCACGGCCAGCGCGTCCGGGATGGAGTGGTTGACCGCGACGAACTCGCAGTCGAAGGGACCGATGCGTTCGCGGTGCCCCTCCGCCACCTCGAGGGTGTACGGGCGGATCCGGTGCTCCTGGAGCTTGGCCTCGATGAGGGCGAGGGTCAGCTTGGAGCCGATCAGTGGGATGTCCGGCTTCTCGCGGAGCAGGAAGGGGACGCCGCCGATGTGGTCCTCGTGGCCGTGGGTGAGGACGATGCCCTCGATGTCGTCGAGGCGGTCCCTGACGGACGTGAAGTCCGGCAGGATCAGGTCGATTCCGGGCTGCTCCTCCTCGGGGAAGAGCACTCCGCAGTCGACGATCAGGAGGCGGCCGCCGTATTCGAAGACCGTCATGTTCCGGCCGATTTCACCGAGGCCGCCGAGCGGGGTGACCCGTAGGCCGCCGTCGGGGAGTGACGGGGGCGGGCCGAGTTCGGGATGCGGATGACTCAAAAGACTCTCCTCACCACACGCGCCACGTACCGGTGGGCACGTGGCGCGCATGACGTTCGTGCAGTAGCAGTTGTCGTTGTCTGTGCAGGCACCGGTGGCCTGCTATTCAGTTGTGGAGTTTCGTTGCGCGAGGCCTCGCGCGAAGTCTGGTGTTAGAGCTGTACCCCGCCCGCGGCAAGATCGATCTTGAGCTGCTCGATCTCCTCTGGAGTGAGTTCGACCATCGGTGCGCGCAGCGGTCCGGCGGGCAGGCCCTGGAGGGCGAGCGCGGCCTTGGTGGTCATGACGCCCTGGGTGCGGAACATGCCGGTGTACACCGGCAGCAGCTTCTGGTGGATCTCGGTCGCCTTGTGGACGTCGCCCGCGGTGTACGCCTCGACCAGGGCACGCAGCTCGGGGGTGACCACGTGGCCGACGACGGAGACGAAGCCGACGGCGCCCACGGAGAGCAGCGGCAGGTTCAGCATGTCGTCGCCGGAGTACCAGGCGAGGCCGGAGCGCGCGATGGCCCAGCTGGCCCGGCCGAGGTCGCCCTTGGCGTCCTTGTTGGCGACGATCCGCGGGTGTTCGGCGAGACGGACCAGCGTCTCGGAGTTGATCGGGACGCCGCTGCGGCCGGGGATGTCGTAGAGCATGACCGGCAGCTCGGTGGCGTCGGCGATGGCCGTGAAGTGCCGGTAGAGGCCTTCCTGCGGGGGCTTGTTGTAGTACGGCGTCACGACCAGGAGGCCGTGCGCGCCCGTCTTCTCGGCCTCGCGGGCGAGTTCGAGGCTGTGGCGGGTGTCGTTGGTGCCGACGCCGGCGACGACGTGGGCCCGGTCGCCGACCGCCTCGAGGACGGCTCGTACGAGATCCTTTTTCTCCGCATTGCTGGTGGTGGGGGACTCGCCGGTGGTGCCGTTGATGATCAGGCCGTCGTTGCCTGCGTCCACCAGGTGGGTAGCGAGCCGCTGCGCGCCGTCGAGGTCGAGTGCGCCGTCCGCCGTGAAGGGCGTGACCATGGCGGTGAGGACCCGCCCGAAGGGGGTCTGCGGAGTGGAGGTCGGAGCCATGGGTAACACGCTACTCGCTGCTCAATGCGGGGTCTGCCCTCGGGGCAGGCGACAAGTCGTGACAAAGGTGGAGCCCGGCACTGCCTGCTCGGGGGTTCAAGCAGTGCCGGGTCCGTTTGATCAGGCTAGATGAACTTCTCCAAATGCCGCAATCCGGACACTTCGCCCAGCCGCCCCGTACATCTGTGCCCGGCAGTGCACCATCGGTGCGTTACGGCGCGACGCGGCCGTTGGCGTTGAACGCTGCGTAGGTGAGCGGCATGAGCTTGGCCCACTCCGCCTCCATCTTCTCGCCGACCATCTCGATCTCGCGCTGCGGGAAGGACGGGACCTTCGCCAGTTCGTGCTGGGTGCGCAGGCCGAGGAAGTGCATCAGCGAGCGGGCGTTGCAGGTGGCGTACATGGAGGAGAACAGGCCGACGGGGAGGACCGCGCGGGCCACCTCGCGGGCGACGCCGGCGGCGAGCATCTCCTGGTAGGACTCGTACGCCTGTCGGTACGAGTCCTCCATCACACGGCCGACCAGCTCCTGCTGGGCCTGGGTGCCCTCCACGAAGACGTACTTGCCGGGGCGGCCCTCCTGGACCAGCTTGCGGGACTCGTCGGGGACGTAGAAGACCGGCTGGAGCTCCCGGTACCGGCCCGATTCCTCGTTGTACGACCAGCCCACGCGGTGGCGCATGAACTCGCGGAAGACGAAGATCGGGGCGCTGATGAAGAAGGTCATCGAGTTGTGCTCGAAGGGGCTGCCGTGCCGGTCCCGCATCAGGTAGTTGATCAGGCCCTTGGAGCGCTCGGGGTCCTTGCCCAGCTCGTCCAGGGACTGCTCGCCGATGGTCGAGACGCGGGCGGCGAACAGCACGTCGGCGTCGGACGCGGTGTGCTTCACCAGCTCGACGGTGACGTCACCGCGGAAGCTGGGCTTGAGGTCGTCGGCGGGGGTGTCGGTCACGGCTCGGAGGGTCCCTTCCATCACTTCTCTGGGGCGGCGACCACTCTACGACCCGGCACTGACAACGGGGCGTTCGGTGCCGGGATGCGACATTCGGTCGCGAACAACAGCGAACTTTGGCGAACTTCTGCGAAGTCGGGGAAATCGGGCACCTTTTGAGGCGTTCGCTCGTCTGTATCGGTGACAGTGATTCGTTCGATCCCTGAGAGCCCCGAAGCGGCCCAGGGTCCCCGAGAGGAGAGGTACCTCTGATGTTCCGTCGGCGCGAACCCGTCCCGTTCGCCTTCGTCGCCGAGGCCGACAGGTATCGCAGCAATGTCGCGCCCCCACCGCGTGAGCGGGCGTCCGCGGGGCAGATAGCCGGGCGCTGGCTGCTGGGCCTCACCATCGTGGCGGGGCTGGTCGGGTCCCTGGTGCTCGGCATGCCGGCGCTGTCCCAGGACCAATCGTCCACGCAGCCCGAGCAGTCGCAGGCGGACAGCGGGCACTGACCCCATCCGGACCCCCGAGGGTGGTGAGCGGGGACACGGGTCGATAACCTCACCGGGCACAGCCCATGCATGGATTGAGTGAGGACCAGCCGTGCCCCTGCCCTTCCTGACGGCCGACCGCGCATATGAGGCAGCGGAGGATGTCCCGCTGCCGTTCGACGACCGCGACCGCTGGCGGCGTCCCTACCGTCCCGGGCCCTGCCGGGTGGGCGTGGCGGCGATTCTGCTGCTGCTCGCCTCGTATGTGCTGTTCGCGGCCGTCATCATCGCGTTGACCGGCACACTCACCGAGTCCGGAGTGGTCTTCGGCATCGCGCTCGTCGTGATCGCCGTCGCCCTGCGGATGCTGCGCATGGGCGTGTGGGTGAGCGTGCGCGGCCTGCGCCGTGTGGGCTTCCTCGGCACGCGTACGGTGGCCTGGAACCGGATCATCGCCGTGCGGACGGTGCAGCAGCCGGTGCGCTGGCTCGGGCTGCCGCGCACGGTGCAGGGGCAGGCCCTGACCCTCGTACGGGAGGGGCGGGCTCCGGAGGACGAGCAGCCGCTGCTGACCACGCACAACGCCGACTTCCTGGCGCGGCCGGAGGCGTTCGACCGGGCCGCGGACACGATCGAGGCGTGGGCGGCGGAGGCGCTCCGCTAGGAGCAACGTGAGAATCTGCGGGCCGGTGGGGGCTGGTCGCGCCCACGCGGCGGAGCCGCATATTGACACAGCCCCGCGCCCCTTCGGGGCGCTCCTCAGCGCGCCGTCTCCCAGAGCGTGATCGCCCGCTGCATCGCCTTGCGGGCGCGTGGGGTGTCGCGGGCGTCGTGGTAGGCGACGGCGAGGCGGAACCAGCTGCGCCAGTCGTCGGGGGCGGCCTCCGTCTCGGCCTTGCGCTTGGCGAACACCTCGTCGGCCGAGTCGCGGTCGATGCGTCCGCCGGGGGTGCGCTTCAGTTCGTCGACGGGCAGGCCGCCCTCGGCGTCGAGTTCGGCGGCGAGCCGGTTCGCCTTGCGGACGAACTCGGTGTTCTTCCACAGGAACCACAGGCCGATCACCGGCAGGATCAGGACCGCGACACCGAAGGTGACGGTCAGGGCCGTGCCGGCCTGGATGAGCATGACGCCGCGGCTGCCGACCAGGACGAAGTAGACGACCAGGACGGCGGCCGTGACGGCATAAGTGATCTTCGCGCGCATGACGGTCAGCCGAGGTCCAGGAAGTGTTCCAGGCCGAAGGTGAGGCCCGGAGTGGTCACCACGCGGCGGGCGCCGAGCAGGATGCCCGGCATGAAGCTGCTGTGGTGGAGCGAGTCGTGGCGGACGGTCAGCGTCTCGCCCTCGCCGCCCAGCAGCACCTCCTGGTGGGCGAGCAGACCGCGCAGCCGGATCGCGTGGACCGGGACCCCGTCGACGTTCGCGCCGCGGGCGCCGTCCAGGGCGGTGACCGTGGCGTCCGGCGCCGGGGCGGAGCCCGCGTTCGCCCGGGCCTCGGCGATGAGCTGGGCCGTGCGGGTGGCGGTGCCGCTGGGGGCGTCCACCTTGTTCGGGTGGTGCAGCTCGACGACCTCGACGGACTCGAAGTAGGGCGCGGCGATCTGCGCGAACTTCATCGTCAGGACGGCCCCGATGGAGAAGTTGGGCGCGATGAGCACGCCCGTCTCCGGGGACTGGGCCAACCAGCCCTTGAGCTGCGCGAGGCGGTCCTCGGTCCAGCCCGTCGTACCGACGACGGCGTGGATGCCGTGCCGCACACAGAAGTCGAGGTTGCCCATCACCGAGGCCGGCGTGGTCAGTTCGACGGCGACCTGGGCGCCGGTCTCGGCCAGCGTCTCCAGCTTGTCGCCCCGGCTGAGGGCGGCGACCAGCTCCATGTCATCGGCGGCCTCGACCGCCCGTACCGCCTCGGATCCGATCCGGCCCTTGGCACCGAGGACCGCCACGCGCAGCTTGCTCATGTTCTTGCTTCCTTCAGTTCCTTCAGGAGAGGACGTACGCGACCGAGAGGCCTACGCGACCGCTTCGTGCAGACGAGAGGCCTGTTTGTCCTTCAGCGGGCCGATGACCGACAGCGAGGGCCGCTGTCCCAGGATGTCGCGGGCGACCGCGCGGACGTCGTCCGGGGTGACCGAGGCTATCCGGGCCAGCATGTCGTCGACGGACATCTGCTCGCCCCAGCACAGTTCGCTCTTGCCGATACGGTTCATCAGCGCGCCCGTGTCCTCAAGGCCGAGGACCGTGGAGCCGCGGAGCTGACCGATGGCGCGGTCGATCTCGTCCTCGGGCAGGCCGTGCTCGGCGACCTGGTCGAGTTCGTCGCGGCAGATCTTGAGCACGTCGTGCACCTGGGACGGGCGGCAGCCCGCGTACACGCCGAAGAGGCCGCAGTCGGCGAAGCCGGAGGTGTACGAGTACACGCTGTAGGCCAGACCGCGCTTCTCGCGGACCTCCTGGAAGAGGCGGGACGACATCCCGCCGCCGAGCTCCGTGTTCAGCACGCCCAGCGCCCAGCGACGCTCGTCCGTGCGGGCCAGGCCCGGCATGCCGAGGACGATGTGCGCCTGCTCCGTCTTGCGGCCGATCAGCTCGACACGGCCGGCCGTGCGCAGTGTCCGGCTGCCGTCGCGCGGGGCGATGGGCGTGGCGTCGGGGCTCTTGAGGGCGCCCGCCTTCTCGAAGGCGGCGCGGACCTGTCGTACGACCTTGTTGTGGTCGATGTTGCCGGCGCAGGCGACCACGAGGTGGGTCGGGTCGTAGTGCTTCTTGTAGAAGCGGCGGATGCGGTCGGCGGTGAGGGCGTTGACCGTGTCGACCGTGCCGAGGACGGGGCGGCCGAGGGGGTTGTCGCCGAACATCGTGTGCGCGAACAGGTCGTGCACACAGTCACCCGGGTCGTCCTCGGTCATCGCGATCTCTTCGAGGATCGCGCCCCGCTCGACGTTGACGTCCTCTTCGAGGATGAGGGAGCCCGTGAGCATGTCGCAGACGACGTCGATGGCGAGCGGCAGGTCGGCGTCGAGCACGCGCGCGTAGTAGCACGTGTACTCCTTGGCCGTGAACGCGTTCATCTCGCCGCCGACCGCGTCGAGGGCCGAGGAGATGTCCAGCGCGGACCTGCGGGTGGTGCCCTTGAAGAGGAGGTGCTCCAGGTAGTGCGTGGCGCCGTTCAGCGTCGGCGTCTCGTCGCGGGAGCCGACGTGCGCCCAGATGCCGAAGGTGGCGGAGCGCACGGACGGGAGGGTTTCGGTGACGACCCGGAGGCCTCCGGGGAGGGTGGTCTTACGGACCGTACCGATGCCGTTGACGCCCTTGATCAGGGTTTGGGTACGGGCGACGGCCCGCGCCTCCGAAGAGGTGCGGGCCGTCGTCGTGGAGCTGCTCGACGTCACTGGTTGGTGTCGTCCTTCGTGTCGTCCTCGTTGTCGCTCGCTTCGCCCTCGATGACCGGGATCAGGGAGAGCTTGCCGCGGGAGTCGATCTCGGCGATCTCGACCTGGACCTTCTGGCCCACGCCGACGACGTCCTCGACGTTCTCCACGCGCTTGCCGCCGGCCAGCTTGCGGATCTGCGAGATGTGCAGCAGACCGTCCTTGCCGGGGAGCAGGGAGACGAAGGCGCCGAAGGTGGTGGTCTTCACGACCGTACCCAGGTAGCGCTCGCCGACCTCGGGCATCGTCGGGTTGGCGATGCCGTTGATCGTGGCGCGGGCGGCCTCGGCGGCCGGGCCGTCGGCGGCACCGATGTAGATGGTGCCGTCGTCCTCGATCGTGATCTCGGCGCCGGTGTCCTCCTGGATCTGGTTGATCATCTTGCCCTTGGGGCCGATGACCTCGCCGATCTTGTCCACGGGGATCTTGACGGTGATGATCCGCGGGGCGTTCGGGGACATCTCGTCCGGCGTGTCGATCGCTTCCATCATCACGTCGAGGATGTGGAGGCGGGCGTCACGGGCCTGCTTGAGAGCGGCGGCCAGGACGGAGGCCGGGATGCCGTCCAGCTTGGTGTCGAGCTGGAGGGCGGTCACGAACTCCTTGGTGCCGGCGACCTTGAAGTCCATGTCGCCGAAGGCGTCCTCCGCACCGAGGATGTCGGTGAGGGTGACGTAGTGCGTCTCGCCGTCGATCTCCTGGGAGATCAGGCCCATGGCGATACCGGCGACGGGGGCCTTCAGCGGCACACCGGCGTTCAGCAACGACATGGTGGAGGCGCAGACCGAGCCCATGGACGTCGAGCCGTTCGAGCTGAGCGCCTCGGACACCTGGCGGATCGCGTAGGGGAACTCCTCACGCGTCGGCAGGACCGGAACCAGGGCACGCTCGGCGAGGGCGCCGTGGCCGATCTCGCGGCGCTTCGGGGAGCCGACGCGGCCGGTCTCGCCGGTGGAGTACGGCGGGAAGTTGTAGTTGTGCATGTAGCGCTTGCGGGTCACCGGGGAGAGGGTGTCCAGCTGCTGCTCCATACGGAGCATGTTCAGCGTGGTGACGCCCAGGATCTGGGTCTCGCCGCGCTCGAACACGGCGGAACCGTGCACCCGCGGGATGGCCTCGACCTCGGCGGCGAGCGTACGGATGTCCGTGACGCCACGACCGTCGATGCGCTTCTTCTCCTTGATGACGCGCTCACGGACCAGGGACTTGGTCAGCGAGCGGTACGCGGCGGAGATCTCCTTCTCGCGGCCCTCGAACTCCGGCAGGAGCTTCTCGGCGGCGAGCGTCTTCACGCGGTCCAGCTCGGCCTCGCGCTCCTGCTTGCCGACGATGGTGAGCGCCTGGGCGAGCTCCGGCTTGACGGCGCCGGTGAGCGCCTCAAGGACGTCGTCCTGGTAGTCCAGGAAGATCGGGAACTCGCCGGTCGGCTTGGCGGCCTTCGCGGCGAGGTCCGACTGGGCCTTGCAGAGGACCTTGATGAAGGGCTTCGCGGCGTCCAGACCGGCGGCGACGACCTCCTCGGTCGGCGCCTCGACACCGCCCTTGACCAGCTGGATGGTCTTCTCGGTGGCCTCGGCCTCGACCATCATGATCGCGACGTCGCCGTCCTCCAGGGTGCGGCCCGCGACGACCATGTCGAAGACGGCGTCCTCGAGCTCGGTGTGCGTCGGGAACGCGACCCACTGGCCGTTGATCAGTGCGACGCGGACGCCGCCGATCGGGCCGGAGAAGGGCAGACCGGCCAGCTGCGTGGACGCGGAGGCGGCGTTGATCGCCACGACGTCGTACAGGTGGTCGGGGTTGAGGGCCATGATCGTGGCGACGACCTGGATCTCGTTGCGCAGGCCCTTCTTGAAGGACGGGCGCAGCGGGCGGTCGATGAGGCGGCAGGTGAGGATGGCGTCCTCGGACGGCCGGCCCTCACGGCGGAAGAAGCTGCCGGGGATCTTGCCGGCGGCGTACATCCGCTCCTCGACGTCCACCGTCAGCGGGAAGAAGTCGAGCTGGTCCTTGGGGTTCTTGGAGGCGGTGGTGGCCGACAGCACCATGGTGTCGTCGTCCAGGTACGCCACGGCGGAGCCGGCGGCCTGCTTGGCCAGGCGGCCCGTCTCGAAGCGGATGGTGCGGGTGCCGAAGGAGCCGTTGTCGATGACGGCCTCGGCGTAGTGGGTCTCGTTCTCCACTAGCGTTTTCTCCGTTACTTGTCGTCTTTGTCCCGTGGCTGCCCGTGTGGCAGGGGGACGGTTGCGGAGAAGCGCTCCGTCTGGTGCGGGCCGGTCTTCGATCGAAGCACCCGGGGCTCACTCGCCCGGGGGCCACTACCGAGGACCGGCGGCGGCGAGGCGCGCTTCTCCTCTTCTCTTTCTTGTTGTGCTGTGTCGTGCGTATTGCGTTGTGCTACCACACTACAAAGCGGGTGTGACACTCCGCACGTTTCCGCACGTACGGCAAAGGGAGCGGCCCCCGATCGTCTCGGGAACCGCTCCCTTCACGGCGTCTTACTTGGCGCCCGCCGCACCGCGGCGGATGCCGAGGCGGTCGACCAGCGCACGGAAGCGCGCGATGTCCTTCTTCGCCAGGTACTGCAGCAGCCGGCGGCGCTGACCGACCAGGATCAGCAGACCACGACGGGAGTGGTGGTCGTGCTTGTGGGTCTTGAGGTGCTCGGTCAGGTCCGAGATACGGCGCGAGAGCATCGCGACCTGGACCTCGGGAGAGCCGGTGTCGCCCTCCTTGGTACCGAACTCGGTGATGATCTGCTTCTTCGTAGCGGCGTCGAGCGACACGCGTACTCCTCGTAGTCTGTGAAGGGCCACCGAGTGCCCCCGGTCCACTTCTCGGGGGAGCTTCCATTACTCGGGAGGCAGGGATCCGCTGGGCGCGGCCTCCAGAGCCAGGGGCTCCGGGGGTGCGTACACAAACGGCCGTTACACAGCGTACCAGCAGACGAGCGCGCTCTTGACAGGCGTCCCGCGCCGGTCAGATGCCGCCGCGGACCTTGCCGTAGACATCGAGGACGGCCAGGCAGATCGGGACCAGGGAGAGCAGCACCAGCGAGTCGGCGAGATCGAGCATGCGGCCCCAGAACGGGGAGAGCCCCTTCTGCGGCACGATCAGCGCGATCGCGATCAGGACCAGCACGCCCACGCCGACCGTGGCGGCGAGCCACAGGGTCCGGATGTCGACGGCGCTGGAGTCGCCCTTGAGGAGCTCGACGATGATGCCGGCCGGCGGCGAGATGGCCAGGCCGAGCACCAGCAGCGCGATCGTGCTGACACCGGCCACGAACAGGCACGTGACCTGGGCGGTGTACCGGAAGAGACGGGCGCGCAGCATCGCGGCGAGGCCGGTGCACAGGGCCAGCAGCTGGGCCCAGCCCCCGTCGCTGAAGCCGAGCACCGCGCCACCCGCGCCGACGATGACGGCGGCGCAGCCCCCGACCAGGCCGAGCAGCAGTTCGTGGCCCCGGCTGGTCTGAGCGACGATGCGCTGGACGTCGACGGCTTCGAGGTCGCCCTCGCGGCCCTCACGACGGGCCCTGGCCAGGTCCTCCGGGTTGCGGAAGCCGATCGGCAGCTTCGCGAAGCGGGCGGACCAGCCGGGCAGGAAGCCGACGACCGCCAGGCCGACGACGGAGGTGCCGGCGGCGATCTCCCGCGGCTCCGCCTCGGTGAGCACCCCGCAGAACACGGCGAGCGTGCCGATGCCGGCGGCCAGCGCGGCGGCCACGAACGGGGCGTCGCCCTGCGGCAGCAGCATGATCAGCACGACCGAGAGAAGGAGTATGGCGACACAACCGACGAGGAACTGGATCCGGCCGGGGCCTTCGCCCGCGTCCTGGGGGATGACGCCGGAGCCCGCGATGAGCGCGTGCGGCAGTGCCGAGATACCGAGCGCGACGGCGGAACCACGGTCGTCGTAGACCCGGGCGCGTACCCCGGCGAGTGCCGTCAGGGCCAGGGCGACCACGCCGGCGAGGATGCCCTGCAGGCCGTGCATGTCGTGCCGTATCGGATCCGCGAACCAGAAGACGAAGCCGAGCATGATCAGCAGCAGGGCGCCGGAGACGAGTCCGGCCACGCGCATCAGGTTGTCGTTCCAGCTGCGGATGTCCTGCTTGACCGCGGCGGCGATCGCGTCCACCACGTCGTCGTGCACGGCCGGCGGCAGGGAGTCGGCGAAGGTGCGCAGCAGCAGCACGTCGCCGTCCCTGACCCGGTGCTCGAGCAACGAACGGCTGGCGTCGAGTACTTGGCCCTCGCGGGTGACGAGGTGGTAGCCGGCCGGATCGGCGTCCGGCCGGGCCAGGCCCGAGAGTCTGACGATCTCAGGAAAAAGGTCCTGAATCGGCAGATCCTCCGGTAGCGCGACATCGACCCGGCTGTCCGGCGCCGCGATCGTGATTCGGCAGAAACCTGTCGACGTCCCCGTACTCACCTGGTACTTCCCCCTGCTGGACAAGGCTTCCTCGCGCCGCTCGTACGACGCGGAGCGCCACCATATCCGTTGGCATGGGGGGCGTAGGGCCCACCTCCCCGGTTTCCTCCCCGGGCCCCCTCGGCATCTCCATCCTCCTGGCTCCCTCAGGCACTCGGTGCATCAGTAGGATCGACGCCCATACGTATGGCGCCTACGCGAACGAGAACACGTCGCGGTACACGGGGGCGTCGATGCCAGGACGTATCAATCGCGAAGGATGAGTGCATCGGTGAGCGTCGTCATCATCAAGCGACCACCGCGGATAGTGCCCCCGGCCGTCCCGGACGGCGAGGTCAAACTGGAGACGCCCCCCGAGATCCCTCGTGAGGGCGACGAGAGCATGCTGATGAACATGCTGCCCATGATGGGCATGCTGGGTTCCGTCGGCTTCTTCTTCATGCCCGGCCTGCCCTCGTACATGAGGGTCGTCGGCGGGCTGATGCTGGCCTCGACGCTGGCCATGGCCATCGCCCAGTTCGCCAGGTCCCGGCAGGGCGGCGGCGCGGGGATGGCGCAGGACCGGCGTGACTACTTCCGCTATCTCGAGCAGGTCCGCAAGGACGTGCACAAGACCGCCGAACTGCAGCGGCGCAGCCAGCTCTTCCAGCATCCGGACCCGGAACAGCTGTGGGCGGTGGCGGCCGACGGCAAGCGTCTGTGGGAACGGCGCCCGACCGACGCGGACTTCGCGTCCGTACGCATCGGCCGTGGCATCCAGCAGCTGAACACTCCGCTCGTCGCCCCGGAGACGGCGCCCAAGGACGAGTTGGAGCCGCTGACCGCGGCGGCGATGAAGGCCTTCCTCGACGCGCACGGCAGCCTGTCCGACCTGCCCGTCTCCGTCTCGCTGCGCGCCTTTTACCACGTGACGGTGTGCGGAGAGACCGACACGGTCTACGGCAGTGCCCGCGCCGCCCTGGCCCAGCTGGCGACGCTGCATTCGCCCGAAGACCTGATGATCGCCGTGGTGGCGCACCCCTCGGCGACGGCGGACTGGGACTGGATCAAGTGGCTGCCGCACAGCCAGCATCCGAAGGTCAAGGACGGCGCGGGCTCCACCCGGCTCCTCTTCGACGACCTCGGGGAGCTGGAGGAGGCGCTGGCGGACCAGCTGGACGACCGGCCGCGCTGGAACCGGGACGCCAACCCGGTCTACGACCAGCCGCACCTGATCGTGGTGCTCGACGGCGGCACCGTACCGCCGGACTCCGAACTCGCCAGCGCCGAGGGCCTGCAGGGCGTCACGTTCATCGAGATCTCCCCCGGCGAGCTGGAGGAGGAGCTGCGCGCGGGCCTCACGGTCTACGTCAAGCCGGAGCGGATGCGGCTGTTCGTCGGCCATGAGTCCGCGTACAACGGCAAGCCCGATGTGCTGAACCCGGCGCAGGCCGAGTCCCTGGCCCGGCAGCTGGCCCCCTTCCGGGTCGGCTCCGCGGAGGAGGGCGAACCCCTGCTGTCCAACCTGGACTTCACCGACCTCATGGGCATCGGCGACGCGGGCGCCGTCGATGTCTCCCGCACCTGGCGGCCCCGCACCCTGCACGAGCGGCTGCGGGTGCCGATCGGTGTCGGCGAGAACGGCGAGCCGGTCATGCTGGACCTCAAGGAGGCCTCGCAGGAGGGCATGGGCCCGCACGGTCTGTGCGTCGGCGCGACCGGTTCCGGCAAGTCCGAGGTGCTGCGTACGCTGGTGCTCGGTCTCGCGGTGACGCACTCCTCGGAGACGCTGAACTTCATCCTCGCGGACTTCAAGGGCGGTGCGACCTTCGCCGGTATGGCCGACATGCCGCACACCGCGGCGGTCATCACCAACCTCGCCGACGACCTCACCCTCGTCGACCGTATGCGCGACTCGATCATGGGTGAGACGCAGCGCCGTCAGGAGCTGCTGCGCTCGGCCGGCAACTACGCCAACCTGCACGACTACGAGAAGGCCCGCGCCGCCGGCGCCGCGCTGGAGCCGATGGCCTCGCTGGTGATCGTGCTCGACGAGTTCTCCGAACTCCTCACCGCCAAGCCCGACTTCATCGACATGTTCATCCAGATCGGCCGTATCGGCCGATCGCTGGGCATCCACCTGCTGCTGGCGTCGCAGCGCCTGGAGGAAGGCAAGCTGCGCGGCCTGGACACGTACCTGTCGTACCGGATCGGTCTGCGGACCTTCTCCGCCGCCGAGTCCCGTACCGCGATCGGCGTCCCGGACGCCTACCACCTGCCGTCGATCCCCGGCTCCGGCTATCTGCGGTACGACACCGACACCATGGTCCGCTTCAAGGCGGCGTACGTGTCGGGGGCGTACCACGGCGAAGGCCCGTCCCGGGTGCACCGCTCGACGCAGCTGCGGCCCGCGCTGTTCACGGCGGAGCACGTGGCGCTGCCGCCGCAGCCGGTGATCGACGAGCCGGAGCCCGACAACAGGGTGGACGACGCGCTCGCCGACACCGTCCTGGACGTCCTCGTCAGCCGGATGGTCAACCAGGGCCCGCCCGCCCACCAGGTGTGGCTGCCCCCGCTGGAGGAGGCGCCCTCGCTGGAGCAGCTCCTCCCCCAGCTCGCCGTCCATCCGGAACGCGGCCTGACCGCGCCCGACTACACGGCACTCGGCCGGCTCAATGTGCCCGTCGGCCTGGTCGACAAGCCGTTCGAGCAGCGGCGCGACGTGCTGTACCGGGACTTCTCGGGTGGTGCGGGCCACGGTCTGTTCGTCGGTGGTCCGCAGTCCGGCAAGTCGACGCTGCTGCGTACGCTCATCTCGTCGTTCGCCCTCACCCACACGCCGTCCGAAGTGCAGTTCTACTGCCTGGACTTCGGCGGTGGCTCGCTGATCTCGATGGAGGACCTGGCGCACGTCGGCGGCGTCGCCAACCGTCTGGACGCCGAGAAGGTGCGCCGTACGGTCAGCGAGGTCGAGGGGATCCTCAACGCGCGCGAGGAGTACTTCCGCGCGAACAACGTCGACTCGGTGCAGACCTACCGTCAGCGCCGCAACGCGGGCCAGCTGCCCGACCAGCCCTGGGGTGACGTCTTCCTCGTCATCGACGGCTGGGCCACCTTCAAGACGGACTACGAGCTGCTCGAGTCCACCGTCACCGAGATCGCCACGCGTGGCCTCGGCTTCGGTGTGCATGTGATCCTCACCGCGAGCCGCTACACCGAAGTGCGGCCCGCGCTCAAGGACATGCTGCAGAACCGCATCGAGCTGCGGCTCGGTGACCCGACCGAGTCGGAGATCGACCGCAAGGTCGCGCAGAACGTGCCGGCCACCGTGCCGGGCCGCGGTCTGACCCCGGACAAGCTGCACTTCATGACGGCCCTGCCGCGGGTCGACGGCTCCTCGGAGACGGAGGACCTGTCGGAGGCGACGGCGATCCTCGTCCGCGGCATCAACGACAACTGGCAGGGCGCCCCCGCCCCGGCCGTACGGCTGCTGCCGACGATGCTGCCCTGGGACCGGCTGCCCAAGGGCTTCGAGCACCCGGAGCGCGGTGTCGCCATCGGCATCGACGAGTCGTCGCTCGCGCCGGTCTTCGTGGACTTCGAGACGGACCCGCACTTCATCGTGTTCGGTGAGAGCGAGTCCGGTAAGTCCGCGATGCTGCGGATGCTCATCAAGCAGATCTGTGAGCGCTACACGCCGCAGCAGGCGAAGATCGTCATGGGTGACTACCGGCGCGCCCACCTGGAGGGCGTGCCCGAGTCGCACCTGTCCCGGTACTGCGCGGCGGCGCCCGCGCTGCAGGAGACGCTGGAGGGACTGGCCGGTTCGCTCGGCCGACGGATGCCCGGCCCGGACGTGACGCCCGAGCAGCTGCGCAACCGCAGCTGGTACAGCAGCCCGGACGCGTTCGTCATCATCGACGACTACGACCTGGTGGCGACCGGCGTGAACCCGCTGGCCCCGCTCCTGGAGTACCTGCCCTTCGCCCGCGACGTCGGTCTGCGCGTCATCATCGCGCGCGCCTCGGGCGGTGCCAGCCGGTCGCTGTACGAGCCGGTGATGCAGCGCCTGCGCGAGCTCGGCGCCCAGGGCCTCGTGCTCTCCGGCGACCGGTCGGAGGGCGCTCTGCTAGGCAACATCACGGCGACGCAACTGCCGCCCGGGCGTGGGCACTTCCACACCAGGCGCCGGAGTGGGCAGCTGATCCAGACGGGGTGGCTGCCGCCGCGGCACTGATCTGTGACTGGGCGAGGAGAGGGGCGGCACCCGGGTGGGGGCCGCCCCTCAGCCGTGTGCGGGTGGGTCTGGTTCGGGCCACGGCGGGCCCGTTATGGTGACGTTGCGACAGAAGAGCCGAGTCACGGGGGGCAGTTGTGGCCAACGACTGGATGCAGGCCGATCCTGGAGTCCTCAAGACCGAGGGCTTCAACATGTTCAGTGTCGGCCTGGACTTCAGCAAGGCGGTGCAGGCGCTGCAGACCGGTCTGACCGCGCTGGAGGGCGGCAGCGGTTCCACTCCGCCCTGGGGCGACGACGACATCGGCGAGAAGTTCGGGGTCGTCTACGAGGGTCTGCGCGACGGCATGTACCAGTCGATGGGCAGCCTGGCGGAGCGGATCGCGGGGATCGGGCTGGCGTTCACGGAGATGGGCGTGCGGCACGAGCTGAACGAGGGCAACGAGGACGCCGCTTGGCGGGATCTGACCTCGAAGTACGACGGCCAGGTGGAGATGGTGACCGGCGTGCATCATGAGCGTCGGCGGCAGGAGTGACCTGACCCGGATCTGCGAGCTGTGGGTGACCTGACCGTTCCGCAGCGTGAGCCCTGTCTGCGCAAGTAGGCTGAGACGCACACTTCGTAGGCACGTCAGGAAGAGGCCCAGCAGCATGACCCAGGCACGGGACAACGAGGTCGAGACTCAGCCCGAGGACGTCAAGGCGCGCAAGGAGCGCGAGCGGGACGAGCTGTACGCCCTCGACATCTCCGGGGTCGAGTGGCACTCCGCGCCGGGCACCGAGACGCACGAGGAGCGCGTCGAGATCGCGTACCTGCCGCAGGGCGCGGTCGCCATGCGCTCGTCCCTCGATCCCGACACCGTGCTGCGGTACACCGAGGCGGAGTGGCGGGCGTTCGTACTCGGGGCGCGGGACGGGGAGTTCGACCTGGAGCCGGCGCCGCACAATGGTGGGATGGCGGCGGAGTAGGTCGTCCGGCCTCCCCGGGGGCGTCAGTACAGCGAGAACCCGCCGCTGTGGCGCCCTTGGTTCTTCTTTCCGGGCTGCGAGTTGTCGCCCTCCGGCCGCTTCGGCTCGGACGGCCCGGTGGCGGGGTCGCCGCTCCCTCCCGCCTCCCCGCGCCTGATCTGTTCGCGTTCCTCCTCCGACAGCGCCTCCCACTGACCGCGCAGGGACGACATGCCTCCGCCCAGCGCACGGGCCACCGCCGGGTCGTCGAGGGCGTCGCGCAGGGCAAGGCGGCCGGAGAGCAGCTTCTTGGCCGCCTCCTGCATGTCCTTGCTGACACCGTCGGACGTGGACAGCTGGCGCAGGGCGGAGTTCAGGGAACGGATCTGCTCCGGTTCGAGTGCCTCGTCCAGCACACCGCGGTCCTGCGAAGAGCCGGGCGGATTGGGTGAGTTGTCGGGTCGACTGGCCATGTCGCGTCTCCTCGCTGCTCGTCGCCTCTCGGCCACCCGCAGTATCTCGCGTCACGCGCGGGATGCCATGCTGGCTCCCACAGACCGCTACTGGCCGCCACTGGCCGCCGTTGGCTGCCGCGGGAGAGAAGGACCAGACTGTCATGGCTCGGACGCAAGCCAACGGCAAGGGCACCGGATCCGACCGTTCCGCCGCCGGCCTCCTAGGGCGGGCCCTTGGTCGCCTCGGGCGCGCGGGCGGCCTGGTCTTCCTGCTGGCGGGGCTCGCGTTGAGCGGATACGGCGCGTACGAGGGGGCGTACGCGGCGGGTTGGACGGGTACGGCCGGCACCCTGACCGTGCAGCAGTGCGAGGTGAGTTACCCGAACAACGCCTCGCGCAGCAGCCGCAAGAACCGCCGGCCCGTCCGCTGCCAGGGCACCTTCGTCGCCGACGGCGGCACGAGCAGGGACCCCAACGCCGCGGTGCAGGTCAGGCAACGGTACGCGCAGGGCACCGAGTTGTCGGTGCAGCAGACGGAGTCACCGACGGCGGCCGGCGCGGGCGATGCCGACTATGTCCAGAGCGGCATGGACCGGGCGTGGCGCTGGTTCGGCGCCTTCTTCGGCGGCTGGGTCCTCACGGGCCTCGGCGTCTTCTGCCTCGCCACCGGTTTCGCCCCGTTCGGCCGGAGCCGTATCTCGTTCGACGCGGCGTGGGAGGCGGCGGGGCGGGGAGTGACGCGGGCTGCTGTGATCGGGATGATCGGGGTGGGCCTTGTGGGCGCGGGTGTGTCTTTCCTGGTCAGCTACTTCTTCTGACGTGGTTGCGGATACGGGCTTGGGGGCGCGAGTGCGGGATACGTGCCGCAGCCGCAACTGCCGTACGGCGCCGGCGATTCGCTAGGCTCACGCACCATGCCACCGCACACCCTCTCCCCCGCGCCGGACGCCCTGGTCATACGGGCCGGCCGCCGCAGCGTCATGGTGGGACTGCCCTGTTCCGTCCTGCTCATCGCGGTGGGTGCCGTCGGCGTCTTCGGAGCCGCCTTGATCGCCACCGGGAACCAGAAGGGCCAGTCCACCGTCGCGGGGTTCGCGGGCCTCGTCTTCATGCTGGCCCTCGGTGTTCTCGGCGTGTGCCTCTTCCTCTCCAACTGGGCGAACCGCCACAGCAGGATCCTTGTCGACCACACGGGCCTGTGGGTCGCAAACGGAAACGGCTGCCGATAGGGGGCGGGGAAGGGGAGGCGGTAGCGCAGGCGGGGCAGATCGGGGTGCAGCGGCTCCTCGTCGAGGTGGTCACGGCGGTCCAGCAGTACGTCCCGCACATCTGGCTCGGCGAGTCCGAGCGCGCGGCCGGCCATATCGGCCGTCCCGACGTGAAGGGACACAGGCAGCGACACAGGCAGCGCGCTCAGGGCCGTACGCCGTGACACGACGTCACCGGCAGCCGGGGCGCGGGCTGCCGCGCCGGACAACCGCGCTGCCCTGCAACAGATTTGTGACAGCAATCCTCTGAAGTTGCCTGCGGGTGAGTCCGTAAGCTGTGCGCACGGTGGTACAGCTGAGTGATTTCCCTTGGTGAGTGAGGGAGTTGTACGGCCGTGTTGGTCCGACGGGGGTGCTTTCTGCTGTGTCGATGATGCTGCCGGACGAGCTCGAATGGGTTCTCCAGATGCTCGGCTTCAACTGGCCGACGGCTGACGAGGACAAGCTCAGGGACTCGGCCGCACTGTGGCGGAAGTTCGGCGACGACGTCACCGGACTCCACACGTCCGCGAACAGCGCCGCCCGTATGGTGACCGCCCACAACGCAGGCGAGTCGATCGACAAGTTCTCCAAGACGTACAAGAAGTTCGACGGCGGAGACGGCTCCGACGGCTACCTGGCGAACGCCGCGCAGGCCGCCCACATCATCGCGAACGTGATGGAGGCCTGCGCCTACCTGGTCGAGTTCGCCAAATGGGCGGTGATCGCCCAGCTGATCGCCCTCGCCATCCAGATCGCCGCCGCCGCGGCCGCCGCACCCTTCACCTTCGGTCTGTCCTCGGTCGCGGGAATGGGCGCCACCGCGGCCGCCCGCCTGATCGTCCGGCGCCTCCTCGACGAGCTGAAACAGGCGTTGCTCGAGGCGATCATCGAGGCGATGAAGGAGCCGGCGATCTCGGCGATCGAGGCGATCATCTCCGACCTCATCCGCCAGACGGTGAACGTCGGCTTCGGCGCCCAGCAGGGTTTCGACCTCGCCCACACCATGAAGACCGGCGGCACGGCGGGCCTGGAGGCCCTCAAGCAGTCTCCGCAGACGCTGGCGGAGGGGGTGCGCGACAGCCTGGGGAAGAAGGCGGGCGACGGCGTGCATAACGCGGTCGACAGCCGTATTGGCGGGTATGACGGGCCGTCGGGGATGCCGGGCGGCAATGGCGTCGGCGACGGCAGCGGTGGCTCCGGCTTGGGGAGTTCCGACTCGGGAGGCTCCGATTCGGGGAGTTCCGACTCGGGAAGTTCCGACTCCGGGAGCGCCAACTCCTCCTCGGACTCGTCCAGTTCTGCGCGTACGAGTACTGGCAGCGGCCCGGGTGTGAACATCGGCGGTGGGATATCCGCGGATGCCGGTGGGGCAGACATCGGTGGACCGGATGTGGGGTCCGGCCCTGATTCCGGGTCGGGCTCGGGCTCCGACGCCGGTTCCGGTTCCGATTCCGGGCAGGGTCCGTCCTCGTCGGACTCGCCGTACTCGAGGCCGGCGCCGTCACTGTCAGGGCCGTCCCTGTCGGACTTCGACGACCCGTCACCCGGCGGAGCCTCGCCGAGCACCCCGTCCACCAACAGCTCGCCCGGTACCAGCGGCGGCCCCTCCGTCTCCGGCCTCTCCTCACCGACCCCGCAGTCCGCACCCACCCCCACATCGTCCGGCGGCCCGTCGTCCTCGTCGGGCAGTGGCGCGATCGGCACCCAGATCGACAGCCTGGCCACCAGCGTCCCCACCCAGTCCAACGCGGCGCCGACGCCGACGTCGGGCGACGCGTCTCCCGCGGGGTCGGGGGGTCGTACGGATGGCGGCTCGGCCGTTCCGACGTCGCCGGTGGCGTCGTCCACGGCAGGCAGTACGGGTGGTACGGCCGGTTCGCAGCACACCGGGAGTACGTCTGGCAGCACGCCCTCCGCGACCAGCCCGACGCCCAACTCGGGTGCGGCGAGGAACCCTTCCGCCGGTACGCCGGGTACGCCCTCCTCCTCGGGAACCGGACCTGCGTCCACGCCGAACCCCACGTCTCCTACGACGCCCCGGAGCACGCCCGCCACGACGCCGGACGGGCGGGGTCCCGGTGCGGCGGACGGTCGTACGCCTGGAACGGCGGACGGTCGAACGCCGGGCCAGCGCATCCCAGGTACGACGCCGGGTGACGGCACGCCGCCACGGAACGCGCCTGGTACGACGCCGGGGGACCGGACTCCGCCACGCGATTCGCCCGGTACGACGCCGGGGGACCGCACGCCTCCCCGAAACAGTCCGGACCAGTCCGGCGGCACCCGTACCCCCACACCGGGGCAGAACCCGGGCACGACGAGTACGGCCGGCCCGAACCAGACCCCGGCCCAGTCGACTCCCTCCAGGACCGCAACGCCGTCCACGAGCAGCGCCTCGACTACGACGCCCGCAGCCCCGAGGGGCGACACCCCGGGTTCCTCAGCTCGGCCCGGCCCCGCCACCAGCACGAGCACGCCTGGCACGACCGGCACGCCCAACACGCCCAGCACACCTGGTAGTCAGCACCAGCCGGGCGCTGGCGCTACTCCCACTCGACCTCCCCAGCAACCAACGCCCAGCCCGCCGCCCAACACACCTAACACACCCAACACCCCGCAGCAGCCGACCACGCCGCCCCAGAACACGCCGCCGAACCCACAGCATCAGCAGCAACAGCAGGTAACAGCGGTCCCGATCCACACCGTCGTCGCCACTCCAAGTTCCTCAACGCCCCCGCCACACGCGACCCCGGCCACCCCGCAGCCGCCCGGCTCGCCACAGTCCGACCCCGGGACCGCCAACGGCGGCCAGCAACACCCCCAGCAGGACAGCCTGGACGACATCCGCGCCGACCTGAACCACTACCCGGGAGGCCTGTCCGAGCCCGACCCCACCGACCAGCAGGCACTGGCCGACGCGGTCCCGCGCAACGAAGACGGCACCCCGGAACGGTTCCCCGACCCCTTCGGCCCCTGGACCCAGCTCCAGAACGACGGCGGCAACGAAGTCCCCGGCCGCAGCAACAACTGCGCCGACTGCTCCCGCTCCTTCCTGGAGACCTGGTACGGCGACCCCCAGGTCTCCGCGCCCCGCACCCTCGACACCGACGCACACGGCAACCCCGACCCCTGGTCCCCCGAGGCCAACGCGAACGCCAACCAGATCCGCTGGACGGGCGCCGCACACACCTACGCCGGCCCCGGCAACAACCCCGACACCGCCAACAACATCGCCTCGGTCCTCCAGCAAGCCGGCCCCGGCTCAGCAGCCATCGTCCAGGTCGACTGGCCCGGCGGAGGCGGCCACGCCTTCAACGCCGTCAACCACAACGGCAACATCATCTGGATCGACACCCAGAGCGGAGAGGTCAGCCACGACCCCCTCCACCTGGACAACGCCGCACACGTCTGGCACATCCCACTGGACGCCGACCGGAACCCGATCGACCTCACGCAGCCCGCCGCGGAGGACTCCGGGAGCCAGAGCGACGGGTCGCAGAACCAGCAGGGCGACGCGTCCCAGCCGGAGAAGTCCGAGACCTCGCAGACCTCGGAGAACAACGGGCAGCCGGAGAACGACGTCTCCGGCGACACCGAAACGGGAGCCACCTCACGTACTCAGGCGGACCCGGCGACCTCGGACGCATCCAACGACGCGGACTCCGCGCAGCCATCGACGCGCGACCCGAACACATCGCCGGACCCGACGAACGGCGAGCCTGGGAACGAGAACGGCCGGCCCGAGAGCGAGAGCAGCAAGCCGACCGAACCGGACAACAGGCCTGACGGCCAGAAGCCGTCCCAGAACACCCCGGAAAGCCCGCAACCCTCCACCCACACAACCCCTGACACCACGGACAACGGCACGCCCCCCACCCGGACTGCGACGGACACCCCGAACGACCCCACAACCAACCGGGACACCCCCCAGCAGACCACCACGCCCTCAGACCCGCGTACGTCCATCCCCCACCAGCAGACCCCGGACCCTCGCACCGCAGATCCCCGCACCATGGATCCGCGCGCGTCCGACCCCAGCACGTCTGACTCCCGCAAGTCCGACAACGCCCGCACATCGGACTCCCATCGGGACACACCGACGCAGCAGAAGCCGGAGACCAACGAGGAGCGCCCGAACGGACGGCACCCGAGCACCCCGCCGCATCCGGACCAGACGCACCCCGATCATGTCGATGATCCGCGGTCGGACGCACCCGACCGGGACCGACCCGAGACCCCGGACCAGACACGCCCCGACGACCCGAATCAGCAGCCGGCCGACAACCGCACGGGCCGCAGCGACGACCGCCCGAGCGACATGACCAAGGACGCCGCAGTCCCCACGCGCGAGAGCCTGCCGGACAGTAGGAACGCCGATGCGGCCAACTACATCAAGGACTCCAGCGCCGGCAAGAAGCCGCTGTACGGGGACATCACGGCCGAGAATCCGACGCAGAGCTCGCGGCCGACGAGCCCGGAGCGCCCCTCCGGTCCTGCGGAGCCGACGGGCAGCACCTCCGACCCCAACGACCAGGCAAGCCGCCGCCAGCGTGATCTGGACATGCTCGCGCGCGCCAATTCAAAGGATCCGAAGGACAAGGCCTGGTTCGAGAAGTACTACCACCCGAAGAGCGGCTACCGCCGGAGCGTGACAGCCCCTGCCGAGGACGGCCGTCCCGTCCCCCAGCTGCATCCCACGAACAACCCCAACACTCCCTGGATGCTGGCCAATGACACACCGGACGCCGATCCCGAGTCGTACATCGACGAGGGCGAGCACAAGGGTGAGCGCGAAGAGAAGATCTCCAAGAAGAACTTGGAGCTGCTCGACAAGTACGCAAAGACCCGCGAGGACGCCATCAAGGCGGACCGGCAGCCGCACCTGGACCGGGAAGCGGCCAAGAAGGCCTACGAGGCGAACAAAACTCCCGAAAATCTGGAGAGGTTCCAGGAAGCCGACGCGAAGCACAGCCCTCTCCACGGAAAGATGACGCGGGCAAGCGAGGACTACGGCGAGGCCGTCGCCGAGTTCCACGTGATGCCGCAGCATTTCGAGGACTACAGCCGCGTCGACGATCGGGCCATGGGCAACAACCGGTTCGACCAGATCTGGATGGACCCGAGTAAGAACCCACCCGAGTTCGTCGTCGTGGAGGCCAAGGGCTCCACGACTGCCGAACTCGGCCAACGACGAGGTATCGCGCCGGAGCAGGGTTCGGACCCAGCCGTCTCATCGGGCGATCCCAGCCAGGCGCAGGGCGACGGTGGGCAGAATGAGGATGAGGCGGGCCAGGACAAGCCGGGCCCTGGCGTACCGAAGGTCCGGCAGGGCACTCGCGCATACTTTGAGACGATCCTGCAGGAGATGGAGCAGCGTGCAGACCGGAATGAGGACAAGGCCACGACCGACGCCGAACTGGCAGCCGCCGAGGCGGAGCGAAGATTGGCACGCGACCTCAGGAAAGCCCTGAATGCGAATCCATCGCGGGTCAAGTACATACTCGTCAAGGGCAACTCCGACGAAGGCGAGCACCGGGGCTACGAGATGTACCAGTTCGACATCAGAACGGAAGAAGAGAAGGAACGCGATGCAGATTCCGCGACATGATTTCCCGACGCGCAATGTCCAGAGGATCCTTGAATCCCGCACTAGGGACTTCTGGGAGGACGTTGAAGACCTTCGGGACCAACCGTCGTGGTTCTCAAACGTTCTGGCTTCTGCCATCAATCTCCTCGGTCGGCACTGTGTTATGGATCCGGAAGCCGACAAGCTGGAGACATGGGAAGCCTGCGTCACCGCCATGCAGGTCGGCTCCGCACTCTTCGCATCCGCGCAGGCCACAACGGGAAGCATCGAGTACCGCATCGGTCACAAGATGCACCCCATCCGTGCAGGCGCCCTGCCCCGCGCTCACGCCGGCAACTGGCTCAACGCCTTCTGGCTCGCCTGCATCTGCCGCGAGAAGAAGCGCATGACCGAACTGTGCCAGTTCCCGGTATCACAGCTTCGGCAAGCCGACGGTGACTTCGACGAGTACATCTACCACTGGGTGGAAGCGCTGCAGGCGTACTGGCTCAAGCGCCCCAAATTCGGCGACAAACTGGTGGCCGCAGTAGACGGAACAGACCCCGCCGCCCTGCGGCATGCGCCCCGCGACGGCGTCCTCCAAATCATGTATCCCCCCATGAACCTCCTGACCCAGCTCGCACGCGGCGACCAGGACAAATTCAACACCGAACTGGCCAAAGCCCTGGAATGGCACAAGGACTACTGGACTCGCGACGAAGACCGCGAACTCACCACCCAAGGCCTCATCGCCCTGGGCCCATTGGCCATCACCTGCCTCGCCGTCCAGGCCGGCTTCACCATCACCGTCGAATCCGAATACCTCCCCAAGCACCTCCTCGAAGGCGCGTGGATCAACGAATTCCCCACGTAGTTCACAGCCAGACATCCCAACCAACAGAAATGCAGCACATGTCACCGGACACCCCCGCCCCAGCACCACAGGACCCGCCGGCCACCCCGGACCAAGCCCTCGAAATCGTCCGCGCCCGCTACGCCCAGCCCAAGCTCCCCGACGGCACCCCCGCCGAACTGAACGTCCACGAATTCGACATCGGCTACCTGGTCTACGCGGTCTTCCCGCCTCGCACCGACCCCGCCGGCCAGCCCCAGCCCGCCCCACCCGGCGGAGCCAAGATCGTGGTGTCGAAGGAGACCGGCGAAACCGTCACGGTCCCCAACTACCCGATCGAGCAGGCCATCGCGCTGTACCGGAAGAACCGCGCCCGCAACACGTAGACGGCAGGCCGACCCCACGCAACACCGCTCTGTCCCCTGACCACCCCACCAGGACTGACACCCATGACCGACGACGCACCCGATGGCTACGCACCGCACCCCTACGTAGGCGGCCGCACCGCAGTGCTACGAGCCCTCGCCGCCTGGCGGATGCAGTGGCCCGGCACCCCGCGGGTCCTTGTCCTGACGGGAGACCCTGGCAGTGGTCGGTCGCACCTGATCACCGGCTTCCTGATGCTCTGCGACCCGGAGTACCGCAAGCGGCTGCCTCTGGACGACCTCGACCCGTCGACCGTACCGCCGGAACTGCCCGCCCCCGCCGTGCCGGGCGCGGCCGGGATGACCGCGGCCCAGGTCCTCTGGCTCCTCGCCGGCCATTTCGGCCTGGAAGCCGACGACGTAGCGGACGTATTCACGGAGTTGGCCGCGCTCCCGGCCCCGGTGACCGTGGTCGTACCGGACGTCGATCGCGCCGGACCAGTGCGTACGGCGGCAGAACCGGCCCGACTCACGCGCGAGGTACTCAAGCCTCTCGCCGCCATCGAGACGGTCCACCTGCTCACGGAGATGCCTCGCGAGCTCGCGGAGGAGTTCGCAGCGGGCCTCCCCGCCGACAACGTACAGGTCATCGATCTCGATGCACCGCAGTGGGCAGACCCGCAGGACCTGGTACGGCAGGCCGAGGCACTGCTCAACCCCCAACTCGGCGCACCGGCCCTGCCGTTCACCACCGCCACCTCGCCCCGACGCGCTCTCGCCGAGGCGATCGGCCGCCGAGCCGGGACCAGTCCGCTCACCGTGGAACTGGCCGTGCAGAGCATCCTGACGAGCCCGAAGACCTTCGCCCCGCACGACGAGGCCCTGCTCCCCTCGTCCATCGGCCAGGCAATCGACCTGCACGCCCGCCGCCTCGAAGCCGACCCGCAGACGCTACGTCACCTCCTGGCGCCCATGGCCCTCGCGGAGGGCGACGGTCTGCCCGCCGAACTCTGGCCGCAGCTCGTCAACGCCCTTGCGGGCAAGGACATGAGTGGAGTCATCGCGGGCGGCAGCGCTCTGACTGAACCGTTCGTCCGGTCACTTGAGCTCGACGGGGACGACGGCCCGCAGACGCTTCTCCAGCTGCTGCACCCTGCGATCGCTGACGAGATCCGCGCCGACCTGCCTAACATCCGCACCGCTCAGACCCAGCTCGCGATGGCCCTGCTGGAGGCCGTGCCGGAGCAGGACTGGAGCAAGGCGGATTCGTACGTACGTGACCACATAGCGAGCCACACCCTGGAAGCAGGCCTGCTGCCCCAACTTCTCACGGACCCGGGCTTGTTCGTGCACGCCGACCCGGTGCCACTACGCGCCGCCGTCGAAGCCGTCCCGACAGACGAACTCGGCGCCCCGGCCCGTACGTACCTCCGCACGGCCCCCCTGCTGACCCGCACCCAGGCACCCGCCGTGCAGCGCGCCGCCCTGCTGGAGACCGCGTTCGTCGACGACGGCCTGCCCGAGTACGCCGACGCCATACACGGCCTCGGCCTCAACCTCCCCTGGAAGACGCTGTGGAGCCGGCCCGTCCCCGGCATCAGCGCCGTGACGGTCGGCAGCCTGCCCCGCCCCGAGGGACCGGCCACTCTCGTCGCCGTACTCGACGTACGCACGGGCACGCCCAGCGAGGGATCCCATTCCGAAGTCCTCGTCCAGGGCCTCGTAGAACCTGATCACCTTGGCGACACCGCCCCCGAACAGATCCTGCCGCTGTCCGAGGAGGAGCGGGCCGCCACTCCGCTGGAACTGACCCGCGGCACCGACCACCTACGAGTCTGGGACCGGGCAAGCGGGGACATCGTGGCCACGCTGCTGTCCGACACACCCGTCACCGCCGCCGACCTCTCCCCCGACGGCATCCTCCTCGTCGCCACCGAACGCGGGGCGAAGGCCCTCCGCATCCTGCCGTAGTCGCCTCTCAGCGCCCTTCACGCGGCCCGCTCGGGCTCCGACGTCCCCCTCCTGATCCCGCTGATAACTTTCTGTCTCTGCCTGTTCACTCCGGGGAAACCGATGAGCCAGCCGCCGTTCCAACCGCCGCCGCAGCCACCCGTGCCGCCGCAGCAACCACAGCAGCCCGCCTACAACCCGTACAACCAGCCCGCCCCGCCGCAGCAGTCACCGGGGTTCGGACCGCCGCCTGCCCCTGGGCAGCCCCCGGCACCGGCGTACCCGGGCATGCCGCCTGCCGCCCCGGGACAGCCGCCGGCACAACCGATGCACCCGATGTACGCCGCACCGCCGCCATTCCAGGCGCCCCCCTTCGGGCAGCAGCCGAACGCCGGCGGTCATCCGGTCGGCGCGGTCTTCCTCGGCCTCTTCGCCTCGGTCATCGTCTCGCTGCTCTACAGCGGTCTGACCCTGGCGACGTACAAGGACCAGTCGCTCACCACCGCCCACACCCTCTACTTGGCCCACGCACTGGTCAACGGAGCGATCGTCGGCTGCCTGGTCGGCTCGATGGCTCACCGCAGCGCCGGCGCCCATGTCGGCGGAGTCGTCATCGCCACGCTCGGCGCCTTCTTCGGCTTCACGAACGCCGTCCCGCTCATCATCGCCGAGAACCAATCCCCCAGCGCCATCGGCGACATGATGGAAGCCGACCCCTTCATCCCGGCCAAGGCCTGGTGGAACAACGAAATCGACGGCGGAGTGGACTGGTTCTCCCCGCTCGCCCTCGTGCTCGCCGCAGCCGCCGCGTGGGGCCTCGCCTACCTGATCGGCAACAGGCGCCGCCAGTTGTGACGCTCGTCAGGCGCGGGGTGCCCGGGTCCCGGGTTGACGACTGGTCGTAAGTCCCAAGTCGGCCACGTCCCGGAGATCGTGGCCATGCTCGCCGACCGCCTCAGCGGAAAGCGGGACTGTCGCCGACGCCCGCCAACGCCACCCCAATGCAGGTGACCATCATCGCCCAGCGCGTGTGTCCGCTCCGGGCAAGCACAAACCCCCAGCCGCCACAGGCCACACCCACGGCATACGTAGCGACCCAGACCCCCAACGCATCGCCCTGACCAAGGCGTACGAGCATCAGCACAAGGCAGGCAACGGCCACCACCCCGGCGAACACCGCGTACAGCCCACGCGCCTGCCGCGCATCCCGCCGCCGCTCCTCCGCGAGCCCAGGCTGCCCCTGAGCCTCAAACTGCGCCCGCAACTCATCCGCGCTCACCCCGGACGACAGCGGCCCCCCACCCGTCCCGTCCGGCCCGTTCGTCACCTCATCGCCATGCGTTGTCATGGCAGTCGAGCCTATCGGTCGACGAACACCCACGAGCGCTCAGCGCTGACGCGAGCGCCCTTCTATGCCGGTACCAACTCACTTGGGGCGCCGGTTGGTTGTACTCGGGCCACGTCAGTCGCCGACGCGCGCACCGATCGCGCGGGCGCGCTCGCGGGCTTCGGGGCTGAGGCCTTTACGGCGGGGGGAGGTGCGGTAGTTGAAGGCGGTGGGCTGAGCGAGGCACCCGAGGCCGCGCAGGCCGGGCTTGGCCACCACGCACGCGAAGCGCGGGTCACCCGCGTACCAGAGTTCCTCGTCGTAGTCCTTCAGAGCCGCGCGGGTCCAGGACCCGAGCACCCCGGCGGACACCTTCAGCGAGACCGTCTTCTCGGGATTGTCAGGGTCGGGAAGCACGAAGACCGCCTTGCCCTTGGTGATCCGGACGGCACCCCGCTGCTGACGCCAGGGGTAGACCCCAAGGATCCGGCGCATCCGCCAGACTCGGGCGAGCTTGACCAGAGACATCGCGGCGTTGTAGACGAGCACGGTCAGCACCAGGACCATGGGCACCACTGCCCCCACGGGCAGCAGCACGACCGTGACGTACAGAGCGCCCCACCAAAGGGCCACCCAGACAAGCCACTTGGTCAGTTGCCCCGCGGCCCAGCGGGACAGCGCGCTGCCCGTGCCGGGCGTGCCCCAGGCCACCGGGCCGTCGAAGCCACTCTGCTGCGAGTACGTGCTCATTCGCTCACCTCGGTCATCCGAAGTCGGCCGTGATGCAGTCCTTGATGCGGTCCGCTCCCGCATCCGGTTCGTCGCCGCGCACGGTTCGCTCGATGTCCGGCAGCGGGTCGTGGAAGGCCACAGTGTGCGCGATGGCCTCCATCCACTCACGGTAGTGCGCGCGGGCGGACACGGCCGTGGTGCTCAGGGTGAGGACTGCCAACTGCGCGCCGGACGGCGCGGGGATGTACACGTCGCACTGGTAGAGGTCCTGGGCGGGCATCCCCGCCACGGCCGGCGCGGTCGCCAGGGTGTCGCTGATCGAACCGGGCCGGCCGCCGGGCAGCGTCAGGAGCTTCACGTTCCTCGTGCTTTCCCTCAGGGAGACCGCCCGTACTGCCGTGAGCTTCGGGGGCGCCCACTCGATGTCCCGCAGGGCGACCGTGATCGTGGACATGGCCGAGGAGCCGTCGCCGGCGAAGTGCATGCCGAGGGAGCAGCCGATGACGCCCTCCCTGCGCATCTGCGTCACCATGAACCGCATGTCCCGCAACGCGCCCACGTAGCTGTCGCGCTGTTCCTCGGGCACACAGCTCAGGATCAGGGCCATGACGTTCGTGAACTGCTCTTCGTACTCCGTGCCCGGCGCCGGGTCGAGCGCTTCGAGCGGCACGTCGAGGTAGCCGTCGGGCAGCGCGTACCAGAGCTTGGCCGTCGTGTCCCGGGCGGAGTCGTCGATCACCAGGCGCAACGGCCGCTCGGTCGTGCTCGCAGCCATGTCCGTCTGCTCTGTCATCGCAGCACCGCCCGCAGCGTGGCCTGGATCGGGCCGATCGCCCCGGGTCCGTCGAAGAGGCCCGCGCGACCGCCGTCGATGCCGGTGGCCCCGTCCTTGCCGGGCTTGAGCGCGTCGATCTGATCGGCGGCGAGCCCGAACCCGGCCGTGCCCACGCCGGCGATCGGTGAGGCGTAGGCCAGTGCCTTGGTGAGGCCTTCGCCGCCGCCCACTCCGCGGACGATCAGATTTCCGATGGGCCCGGCGTCGGTCGCGGTGGGCAGCAGGCGGCCCGCGGCCGTGACCGTGTCATCGCCGAACCGGCCGAGGAACTGGCCCACGCTCACCGACTCGCTCGCGAAGCGGGTCGACTGAATCGCACCGTTGAGGCCGCGCGTCACAGCACCTACAGCCGGCACCGCACCCAGCGCGTCGCCGACGAGCCCGATGGAGTTCTCCCAGAAGTCGGAGTCGAACTCGCCCTTGGTGAAGCCGTCGGCGAGCGAGGCGCGCACCTGCGGGTTGGACAGCCGGGACGCCATCGTGGCCAGGCTGAGCGCGCCCGCGGCGAGCAGGAACGCGATCCCGACCGGCCCGGTGCAGATCAGCGCCAGCAACCCCGCCACCGCCGCCAGCACACTCAGAATGTTCGTGAGGTTGTCCCCGATCCAGCTGAGCGCCTTGCTCAGCCACCCCGGCTCCTCGGGCGCCAGATCCTTCGTGGAGTCCTTCAGCTTCTTCGCGAGGTCCCGCGCCTCCGCCTCGTGCGTCCCCTCCAGCTCGCGCGCCTTGCGCATCACCCCGTCCAGGGCGCCCTGCGCGCTGTTGACGGCGGTGACGGCGTCGTTGAGCCGGGCCTGGGCGGCGTTCAGCCGGGCCTGCGCGGACTCCAGCTCGGGACCCTGCTGGAAGGTCTGCCCCGCGAGCTTCAGATCGGGGTTCTGCTTGGCCGTCTCGTGCTGGGAGTTGGCGGTCTTCAGGTCACCCTTGTGGTCGGCCGCCTCGACGTCGTACTTGGATGCCAGCTCCCTGCGGCTGCTCAGCCCACCGTGCCAGGCCCCAAGGTGACCGGCGGCCAGGGTCAACGACTTGTGCGCGTCCTTCATGTACTTCGGCAGGTCACCGTCGAGAGCCTCGCGGAAGCCGACGGCGGCGTCGCCCTCCCAGAAACTGGACTCACCGAGCAGCTTGTCGATCTTCTGGTACGCCGTCTGCAGCGCGCTCGCCGAATTGACGAGCTGCGTACGGAGCTTCTCGACCTCACCAGGCTCTCCCGGCACGGGGTTCCACCCGAGGTGCACATACGGATTCTGTGCCACCGCAATCACTTCCCCGCAGCCGCAGCCCGCTTGAAGCTCTCCTCCAGGGAGGTCTCCACTTCGCGGTAACTGTCCGTGTTCTTCTTGAGCCCCTCGGTGAGCTTGCCGATGCGCTCCTTGATCTGCTCGTTGCCGTACTTCCAGCGCTCCTGGAACGCATCGCACGCCTCATCCAGCTCCGGCGTCCCGATCTGGTCGGCCCGCACATGCTGCAGCGCCGTCCGCACCTGCTCCAGGGAGTCATGGGCACCCTGGAGATCCTTGGTGAAAGTGGCGAGCTGATCAATATCAGTCTTGAAGTGGTCCCCCACGCAGGGCCTCCCCGTTCGCACATCGGCGGTCGCATCGGCAAACGACCACAGCAATTGGACGGGGCGATGATGCCATAGGGCGGCAAACAGACAGCCAGAAGGTACGAATCCTCCACCCCGAACCCGAGCAGACACCGATGAGCACACACAAACGCCACACCGGCCATCTCGACCCGACCGGTTGGGGGAGCTTGCCCTGGCCAGGCCTTTGCGTGGTGTCCCCCCGGCCGTCCCGGGCCTGGCTGTTCAGCCGAAGTCGTTCGTGCCAGGCGTGGGCCGGGTGCCGATGGTCTCGTCGTACGTCGGCATTGTGGTGCCGTACGAGGTACGCGGGTCCGGTGCTCCGCCGCCGGACGGCGGGCCGCCTGGGTCGAAGCCCGGGGCGCTGCCCGGGTGCCCGACGGGATGGCGCTCGCCCCCACTCGGACGCAGCACCGCGGGCATCTCACCGGGGGTGGCCTGCGTCGCGGTGTCCGTGCCGGTCTTCTCGAAGTCCTGGGAGACCCGCTCGTCGTTCCACTCATGACCGTCCGCCGACGACCTGAGGTTGACCCCGCCGGCTTGGATGCGCGCGTACAGACCGTCGAGCGCGGGCTTCCAGCTGGCGGCGATCTCCGTCAGGGCGGGCCCGATCGACCAACCGGTGAGTGAACCGCCCGCGGTCCCAGCCTCCTTGACCGCCTTTTCGGCAGGGCCCTTCATCGTTCGGGCTATGTCGTCGCAGGCTCCGGCTGAGGCGCGTAGTTCGGCCGGGGCGACATCGGTTCGCTGGGACACGTCCGGTTCCTGACTCGTGTGTAGGCGATCAGAACTGCTGCTGCTTGGCGCCGGGCGGGAGCATGCAGGGGGTGCGTACCGCGAAGGAGAAGCGCTGGGGTTTCTTCTTGCCGGAGCCAACTGTGTCGGCGTCGACGCTGTAGTCGTTCTTCTTGTTGCGGGCCCCGAAGACTGCCGACGTATAGGCGTCCTTGAACTCCCGGTAAGAGGTCACCTCGTAACCCTGCTTGGGAAGTTCGCTGCGGAGCGTGCGCACGATGCGGGTGTGCTCCGTTACGGGGGCCGGGGAGTTGACGTAATAGAAGAGGCTGTAACGGCCGTCTTCGGCGACCTCGTCGTTCTCACCGATGCATGCCTCGAAGTTCACCTTGGCCGTGGAGGGGATGAGCTCGACATCGGTGAGCCTGGCCATGTACGCGGTGTAGTCCTCCGCCCATTTCAAGGCAGCGTCCTTGTCCATACGGGGCAGCGGGGCGTTCGGGTCAGCGCTTTGAGACATACAGCCTCCGGTCGAGAGCAGGGCTGCGGAGACAGCCAGTACCGTGCGGAGAAGGGGGTTACAGGCCGGGGACGATGTACCCCTCCGGCGGCATGTCGCTGCCCTCCTTCGGAACCTCCACAGGCTGCTTGCCCGCGATGACCGCTCCCTGGTGCTTGAGGGAATCGCTGCCCGTGTCCCAATAGCCACTGTGGCCGTGGGTGTCGACCCTGAAGTTGTTGCCACCGAAGCCTCCAAGCATCGGGTCGCGGCCGAGGGTGTAGCCGGAGGCGTGGTTGATGACGGCATCGTCCTCCGCCCCGCCGATCCACACGTGTTCCGGATCCATCTGCAGATCCTGCGCTCTGTCCACGGTCATCCCCGGACTGCCGACCACCACTACGTCGTCCGCCCCCAGACCGGAGCCCCCTGAAGCGGCAGCGCCGACCACCGTGGAGCCGTAACTGTGGCCCATGACGGTGGTGTGACTCGGCGACCCGTCGTGCGAGGCCTGCGTGCCTGCCACGAACTGACGCAGGTCCGGCGCGGCGTCCTCGGCCCGCCCGGTCCCGCCGACGCTGTTGAAGTCGGTCGTGGAAGCCTCGGGGGCGTCGTAGCCAAGCCAGGTGATCATCGCCACGCTCTCACCGTCGGACTGCCGCTCCGCCGCCGACTGCAGCTTGCCGATGCGCTCGATCTGACCGGGTACGGCGTCCATGTTCGTGTTGGTGCCCGGTACGAGAATCCCCGTGTGCGCGGCGGTGTCCGGGTTGCCCATGGCGATGATGGCCCGGCCGTCGTCCTTGGAGTCGTAGCCGAGGAGGTACAACTCCCTGCCCTTCGGTGCGCCGTCCCGGGCCTCAAGCTTGTCGTTGAGCAACTGGAGGTTGTTCAGGCGCCTGTTGACCGTCTCATCGCTCTCGCCCGGGAACCCTTCGTCGTAGTTGCCCTCCTGGAGCAGATTGAGCTCCTGGGCGAGGGCCGTCCGATTGGCGTCGTCGCGTACGTCCGTCGGCAGACCGTCGGTCGCGCCGATCTCCTTCGGATAGAGCGTGGTGTAGGTCTGACGCTCCTCGGGACTGAGGGCCTTCCACCACTCGGCGGCGGCTCTGGGGTCGTCCTCAGGGATCTGCGGGGGCTGCTCACCCAGGGCCTTCATCGCGTTCTTGACGTCCTGGGCGGATTCCGCTGCCGCGTCATGGTTGAACGGGTCGGTGAGGATGTCGCCGTTCAGTTCCGCAAGGGCCTTCGCACCGTCGTTACTGGCCTTGTGCGCGGCGGTCAGTGCCTCGTCGATGGCCGCGCGGTGCTCTCCGAGCAGGGCGCTGCGGTCCGCGATGATCGCCTGCGCGTCGGGATCCTGGCGGGGAAGGTCCGCGGTCGTCGGATCGCTGACCCAGCCGTCGCCGTCGACCTCGAAGCGGTCTTGCTCCGCACGCCGCACCGCGTTGCGGAGCTCCGTCTGGGCCTGCTCCATCCAGAACCTGGTGGAATCCAGGACGGAGGCGATGGCCATGGCCTCCGTCTCGACCACACCGATCCGCGATTCGACATCCTCCAGGTAGAAGAGCGCCGCGTCGGCGTCGTCGCCCGTCCAGGACTGGTGCAGTGGCCCGGTGACCTGCCGACGGTGGCGGTCGGTGAGGGAGTCCATGGTCGTCGACAGCTCACGCCAGGCTTTGGCCGCAGCTTCCAAGTCGGAGAAGTCCTGCTTCATCAGCCGTGAGAAGTCAGAGGACACGACGACTCCTGCTTGACCAGCACCTATGCCCTTCAAGGCATGGCAGGCCGATGCAAGACGACATAGGACAACCCCCGTTGTTCACGCTCGCCCATGAGTTCGAGCGACCCAGAGTAGCCGAGCCGTAACGAGCGTGAGGGACTGTCGGCAACGGCTCAATCTGAGACCACTTCCACCGGATGAATTGTGGCCCTCCTGGGCGGCCTGACTCGTTGAGTCAGGCCGGGAGGATGGGTGATCAGCGTGGAGGACTGGGCGGAGATCCGCC
>NZ_JBQQBS010000081.1:0-35502 GCF_052245395.1 Streptomyces sp. 4N124 | reverse complement strand
TCACCCCGTCCCCCGCGTGGGTGGCCGCGGTCGCAACCCCGCCGACGGCGCCCTCGGCGACCGGCACGACACCGGCCACGGTCTGCCCCGCGACCGGGACGACGCCGTGCACGGCGTGGTCGGCCACGGGCGGCACGGCCGCGACGACCGTCTCCTCGACGACCGGCGTAACCGTCCCCGGCACACTGCCGACAGTCCCGACGACATGCTGCTTCACCCCACCGACCGTGCCGGTGAGATGACCGGGCACGGCGGAGACGGAAGCCTCGGCGGCGCTGGTGACGGCCGTGGCCTGCGAGGTGACCGTGGCGAGGACGGGGGCGGTGTGGGCGGGGGCTCCGGTGACGGTGGCCCGCGCGGTGCCGGTGGCGGCCGTCGCCAGGTGGGCCGCGTGGCCCTCGACGCCGGTGACAGCGGCATGGACCGAGCCGGTGGCCGTGGCGACCGTACCGGCGGCACGGCCCTGGACTCCGGTGACCGTGGTCTGCGCGGTGCCGGTGGCGTCCGCTGCCGTGCGGCCCGCGCCCGCGACCACGCCCTGGGCCTGGGCGCGGGCGGCCGACTGGGTGCCCTGGAGCTTCGTCTGGGCGGCGGCCAGGGCCTTCTACAGCTCGGGGGCGAAGGCGGAGAGGGGGCCGAAGAGGTAGTCGATGCCGCCCCGCGGTGCGGTGGGGGCGTCGGACGTGGTGGCCGTGGCGGTGGCATGGACCGTGGCCGAGGTGTCCTCGGCGGTGGCGCGGACCGTGCCCGCGGCGTCCGCTGCCGTGACCTTGGCCTCGGCCTGTGCCGCGCGCGCGGCCTTGGCGCCCTGGATCGCCTGGGCGCCCCTCACCTTGGACGCCTTCGGAACCGTCACCTCGGCGTCGACATACCGGCGAACCTGCTCGGTGGCCTTGTCGCCGGTGGCGCCGGTGGCCTGGGTAGTGGATGTCGCCTGGGTGGCAGTGTCCCCGGCGGCGCCGGAGACCGTGTCTGGTACGCCGGTGACGACGCCGTCGACCGTGTCCGTGACGTTCCCGAGCGTGTCGGTGAGGGCGGTGGTCACGTCGGACGTGACGTCGTTGGTCGTCGCGTCAGGCGTGGTGACGGACGCTGCGGGCAACTCGTCCGCGCTGGCCACGGAGGAACCGAGCGCCCAGGCGCCGGTGACACCGGCGGCTATGACGATGGAGCGGCGGATGTTCTTGTTCATACGTGCGTCAGATCCTTAGATCCTTGAGGGCTCGAACGACCCTGGGGAGCCCCGAAGCCCCTGGAACTCAAGGGACTTCGGGAGGCTGGGGACATGTCCGTCGCCGCCGCACCCGGTCGCGTCCGTCGGTCCGCCATTCCGTCCGTCCGACACGGTCCAGGGAGAGTGAACCGGTGGACGCGGATGTGGATCCGGATGCGATGACAGGTGCCGATACGGCTCCGGCGGTTTCCGCCCGGAGATCGGAGGGGTGTCCGGACAGGAGGGCAGACCTGGTCCGCCCCCGCGCGGCAGGTCTACGGCGGGGGGAGGCCTGCCTATGCCGGGGAGACGGGAATGTCCGGGTGCCTGTCCCGGGTCTCGCCCGCGTCATGACGCGCGGCCGCGCCGGCCACCAGCCTCAGCGGCGCCCGGTGGTGCAGAGCGACGGCATGCGCATCGCCGTGCCGCGAGGCGCCGTTGTCGGCCGTCGAACGGTTGCCCAGCGCACCACCCGGATCACCGCCGGGAGCCTGCTGGTCGGGCGCGTACTCGGTGGGCTGGACGCGGTGCCCGGCGGCATGCGTCGCGTCGCCGGCCGACGTCACGTCGGCGACGAACATCGGGCCGTACGTTACGGCCGCTGCCCCGTCCGTACGTTGCTCGGAGGCGCCGTCACCCGTCGCCTTGCCGTCCGCGCCCGCGTCCGGCGCCGGCTGCGGTGTCGACGTGACCGGTGCGGGGAGCGTCTGCCCCGGAAGCACCGGAAGCGCCGGCAGACGGGGCAGTTCGGGCAGCCCAGGCAGCAGGGCGCCCGGGAACTCCGGCAGCACCGGCGACTCGGGCGTCACCGGCAGGGACGGCAACAACGACAGCGGCGGTATCTTCCGCTGCGCCTCGGCCAGCCCCTCGGTCACCTCCCCCACCAGATCGCCGACCGGCCGCACGACCCGCTCGTCCACGGATCCGACGACCTTCTCGGTAACCGGCCGGAGTATGCGATCGCCGGGCCTGGGGGTGTGCGGGTGAGGAAGTGCCTTGTCGGCCTGGGGGTGCTGGGCGTGCCGGGGAGCGGTGGCTTCGGAGGGATCGGCTTCGGAGGGGTCGGCCTCGGGGGAGTTGGCCTCGGGAGAGCCCGACTTGGAGAAGTCCTCGTCGGAGGAGTACCCGTCGGAGGCTATGGCCTCGACGGCATCACCAGCCGACTCGTCCGCACGCCCGGCCGGCGGATTCAGCAACCGTCCGACCGTGCCCCGTGTCGCCGCCAGGACTCCGTCCCCCGGCTCCGGTTGCCGCACGACCTCGGCCGATGTCGTCGACGTCACCCCGTCCGTCGCGTGCGCCTGCTCCCCGTAGAGCAGTCCGACCGCGAACAACCCACACACCAGCAGCGCCAGTTGCAGCGCACGCTGTCCGGCCGCTGTGCGCATGACACGCAGAGCGGCACCGGGCAGGGCTGCGGCAAAGGTCAAGAGGGGGTGGGTCCTCCCGTGCGGCGGAACGAGCGACAAGTCGGCGCGACGCCTGCGGGCAAGCGGGGCGCGGCGCACCGCTGACAAGGCCTCGATCCTTGCACGCGCCTCCCGAGGTTACGCAAGCCCCCTCGGCACCGATGGGTACACATGTCCCATTTGCTGGCCGAAGTCGGTCGACAAATCGTCAGCGAACCGACTTCCCCCGTGCTCCTCCCCTTCCGTCGTCATGCCCTCCCGTCGTCATGCCCTCCCGTCGTCATGGCCTCCCGTCGTCATGCGCTGTCCGGAATCGGCAACGGCCGCTTCTCGATCGCCGCAGCCATCACCTCCGGGAACAGATCGGGCGTGCAGGCGAAGGCCGGCGCGCCCAGCGCCGCGAGTGCGGCCGCGTGCTCCCGGTCATACGCGGGCGCCCCCTCGTCCGACAGCGCGAGAAGCGTTACGAACTGCACGCCCGACCCCTTCATCGCCGCGACCCGCTTGAGCATCTCGTTCCGTATGCCTCCCTCGTACAGGTCGCTGATCAGCACGACCACCGTCTCCGCGGGCCGGGTGATCTGCGACTGGCAGTACGCGAGCGCCCGGTTGATGTCCGTACCGCCGCCGAGTTGCGTGCCGAAGAGCACATCGACCGGATCGTCGAGCTGGTCGGTGAGGTCGACGACGGCCGTGTCGAAGACGACGAGCCGCGTACTGATCGACCGCATCGACGCCAGCACCGCGCCGAACACCGACGCGTAGACGACCGAGGCCGCCATCGACCCCGACTGGTCGATGCAGAGGATGACTTCCTTCTTCACGGACTGGGAGGCCCGCCCGTACCCGATGAGCCGCTCGGGCACGATCGTCCGGTACTCCGGCAGGTAGTGCTTGAGGTTGGCCGCGATCGTGCGGTTCCAGTCGATGTCGTGGTGGCGGGGCCGGTTGACGCGCGCGCTGCGGTCGAGGGCTCCGGTGAGCGTGGCCCGGGTGCGGCTGGCGAGCCGCTTCTCGAGGTCCTCGACAACCTTTCGTACGACGGCCCGTGCCGTCTCCTTCGTGGTCTCCGGCATCGCCTTGTTCAGCGAGAGCAGCGTGCCGACGAGATGCACGTCGGCGTCCACCGCCTCCAGCATCTCCGGCTCGAGCAGCAGCGTGGCGAGGCCGAGCCGGTCGATGGCGTCACGCTGCATCACCTGTACGACGGAGGAGGGGAAGTACGTCCGGATGTCCCCGAGCCAGCGCGCCACGGACGGCGCCGACGCACCCAGCCCCGCCGAACGGTCCCGCCCTGTCCGCGGTTTGTCCCCCTGCCCGTAGAGCGCGGAGAGCGCCCCGTCCATCGCGGCGTCCTGGCCGGCCAGCGTGCATCCGGTGCCGTCGGCCGCTTCGCCCCCCAGCACCAGCCGCCACCGCCGCAACCGCTCCTGCGCCGGGTCCATCGCCTCGGTCGTCATACACCCACCCCCGTGAGAGGCCGCCCCGCCACAGGCCGCTGTCCCGCCGCAGACCGTCCCGTCACCGACCGCCCCGTCACCGGCCGCGCCCAGAGCGGCATCACCCGCACGGTCGTCCTCGGACCGTCTGCCACCAGGAGCGCGTGCCCGCCACCCGTACCCGTGACCGCGTTCACCGCTTCGGCCCGCTCCCTCGGCTCCCTCATGCGCTCGGTCGTCATTTCCCCACCCCCACAAGGTCGTTGTCGTCGGCGGTCGGGTGATCGCCGTCGTCCAGCCCCAGCAGCAATCGCACCACCGGCAGCACCGCGTCCGCCCGCGCCGTGTCCAGGTCGGCTGCGAACCCGGGTATCCCGGAGCCGACGGCCGCCGTGCTCCCCCGCGCCCCCGGTCCGCGCCGGACCAGTTCGCCGAGGGTCCGCCGCACCCCCGGCTCGTACGCCGAGAACGTCCGTCGCAGCAGCGGCAGTACGTCCGTGAACGCCTCCGCCGGCACCCCCGTCAGCCAGGCGTCGACCAGCCCGAGCAGTCGCTCGTCGTGGACGAGGAGCATCCCGCCGCCCGAACCGCCGCCGACGAACCCCTCGATCCACGCGGCCCCGTCCGCCGGTGCTGTCCCCGGCGACAGCACGAGCCCCATGAGCCGCGCCGCCTCGTCCTGCCCCAACTCCCCTTCGTCCAGCAGCAACCGCACCGCACGCCCCCGGACGACGCCGGGCACGGTCTCCCGTCCGGACAGCACCCGCAGCACCGACCGCCAGCGAACCCGCAGGTCACCGTGGCCCGGCGCGGAAGCGTCGCCCAGCAGCCCCACCGCCCCGTGCACGGCGTCCACATGGCGCCGCATCTCCTCCGCGGCGTCGGCGTCGAGCGCGGCGCACGCCGGAGGCAGGCCGACGAAGATCCGCTCGGCGAGGCCCGCCGCGACCTCGGCCAGGGCGCCGGTGTCCGTGCCGCGCACATCGCCGTACCGCAGGGAGCGGACCAGGGCGGGCAGGGCCTGGGCGAGATGGCCGACGTCGGTGTCCAGGGCGGCCCGGTCGGCGAGGATCCGCATCACCGTGGGCAGCGCGTCCGGCAGTTCGGCCAGCAGGCACCGCTCGGCGAGCGCGGTGACCTCGGCGAGGCCCTGCGCGGCCACCGCGTCGGCCTCCGCCTTGGCGGTCGCGGCGGCGAGCACGGTCGTCCCCCACACCCCGGCCTCGGCGACCCGCACGGCCAGCTCCGGCTCCCACCGCAGCCGCCACGTCTCCCGGAACGTACCCGTACTGCCCCGCGACGCCGCCGGGTCACCCCACTCGACGCCCAGCAGCCGCAGCCGGTGCAGCAGCCTGCTGCGTCCGGCGTCGGTCTCCTTGCGCAGGTCGAGCTCCAACTCCCGCTCCAGCGCCTCCGGTTTGAGCCGCAGCCGACGCTGGATCCGGTCGAGGTCCCGCTGCAACGGCACCGCGGGCGCCGACTGCGGCACCTCCCCCAGCACATCGCCCACGACCAGCCGGTCGTGCACCAGCGCCAGCGGCACGTCCGAGCCCTCGCACATCACCGCCCGTACGGCGTCGGTCGTCTCGCTCAGCCCGGGCAGCGGACGTCCGCGCATCGCGGCGAGCGTCTCCGCCAGCCGCACCGCCTCGATGACATGCGCCGAGGAGACGAGCCGGTCCTCGGCGCGCAGCAGCCCTGCGACCTTCGTCAGCCACCGCTCGACCGGCCGGTCCGGCGCGCCGAACAGATGCCCGTACCAGCCCGGCGAGTCGATGCCCGCGCCGTATCCGCTGACCCGCGCCAGCCTGCGGTGCGTCCACGGCACCCAGGTCATGTCCACCTTGACCTTGGGCAGCCCCTTCAGCAGCGCCCGGTCGGCGGAGACGGCAGCCTTGTGCCGCAGCGCGGGCACATGCCAGGCCCCGCACACCACGGCCACGCCGTCCCCGAACTCCCGCTGCGCCGCCCGCACTTGGAGCCGCATATACGCCTCCCGCACGAGATCCCGGTCATGCCCCCCGGTCCCGTACACCTCCCGCAACGCCCCCATCGCCTCTTCCAGCACGACGAACGGCGCGAACGCGTCCCTCTCCCCGAGCCCCCGGTGCTCGACGACGTCCTCCCACCACCGCTCGGGGTCGTCATAACCGGCGGCTTCGGCGAGCACGGCCAGCGGATCGACACGGACGTCTGCGACGGCGGGCGCCTGCGCCTCCTCAGAACCCGGGCCCTCCCCGTCTCCTGCGCCGGAGTCGGGACCCTCAGCCCCCGAGCCCTCGGCAGCCTCGTCACCCTTCTCCGTCTCCTCGCCCCTCTCCCCCTGATCCGCCAACGAGTGCGTGGCCGGCAAGTCGATGAAGCGGGCCGGTACTTCGTGGTCCAGGGCCCAGCGGATGGCGACCCACTCCGGGGAGAACTCGGCCAGCGGCCAGAACGCCGAGCGGCCGGGCTCGTCCACGGCGTGGGCAAGGAGGGCGACCGGCGGGCGCATCTCCTCGTCGGCGGCCAGCGGGATCAGCGCGTCGGCCTCGGGCGGGCCCTCGATCAGTACGACCCGCGGCCGGGCCGCGTCCAGTGCCGCCCGCACGGCGCGCGCCGAGCCGGGCCCGTGATGCCGTACGCCGAGAAGCAGTGGCCCCGCGGCAGCGCCCCCGCCCTTGTCGCTCACGCGCTCACCTCCCGGCATGCCCGGTAGAAGTCCTTCCAGCCGTCGCGCTCGCGGACGACCGCCTCCAGGTACTCCTGCCAGATGACCCGGTCGGCCGCCGGATCACGGACGACGGCGCCGAGGATGCCCGCGGCGACGTCGCCGGCCCGCAGCACGCCGTCGCCGAAGTGGGCGGCCAGCGCCAGCCCGCTCGTGACGACGGAGATGGCCTCGGCGGTGGACAGCGTGCCGCTGGGCGACTTCACCTTCGTACGGCCGTCGGAGGTGATTCCGTCGCGCAGCTCGCGGAAGACGGTCACGACGCGACGGATCTCGTCGACGCCGTCCGGCACGGACGGCAGGTCGAGGGAGCGGCCGATCTGGTCCACGCGGCGCGAGACGATGTCGACCTCGGCCTCGACACTCTCGGGCAGCGGCAGCACGACGGTGTTGAAGCGGCGGCGCAGGGCGCTGGACAGGTCGTTGACCCCGCGGTCGCGGTCGTTGGCCGTGGCGATCAGGTTGAACCCGCGGACCGCCTGCACCTCCTGCCCCAGCTCCGGTATCGGCAGCGTCTTCTCCGACAGGATCGTGATGAGCGTGTCCTGCACATCGGCAGGAATGCGGGTCAGCTCCTCAACCCGCGCTGTCATCCCTTCGGCCATGGCCCGCATCACCGGGCTGGGCACGAGGGCGTCACGGCTCGGTCCGTGCGCGAGCAACTGCGCGTAGTTCCAGCCGTATCGGATCGCCTCCTCCGGCGTGCCCGCCGTGCCCTGCACGAGCAGGGTCGAGTCGCCGCTGACCGCTGCGGCCAGATGCTCGGACACCCAGGTCTTGGCGGTGCCGGGCACGCCGAGCAGCAGCAGGGCGCGGTCGGTGGCGAGTGTGGTGACGGCGACCTCGACGATGCGGCGCGGGCCGACATACTTCGGTGTGATCACCGTGCCGTCCGGCAGGGTGCCGCCGAGGAGGTAGGTGGCGACGGCCCACGGCGACATCTTCCAGCGGGCCGGGCGCGGACGGTCGTCCTGCGCGGCCAGCGCGGCGAGTTCGGTGGCGAAGGCGTCCTCGGCGTGCGGGCGCAGTTCCTCCGCTTCCTGCGCGGATTCTTGCGCGGACGTGTTCTCAGGCACTTCGACGGACGACGGTTCCACGGTCACAGACATGGCTGAGGCCCCCTCCAGCTCGGCCGGTTCGGATCTGGTGTCCACCGTGCACCACGCCACTGACAATCCGTTCTGACCTGCGCAAACGCGCTCGCCGGACCGATTGTCAGTGGTGGGATCTACCTTCGATGACATGACTCAGCAGGGGGTGCGCTGGACCGCGGAACAGGTGCTTGCACTGGCGCCTGACGCCGCGTCACGCAAGGCGGGAAGCAAACTCGGAGCGGCCGGGCCGTGGTCCGAGGCGGGCAGTTCCGACGAGGGGACGGTGTGGGGGCTGTGCAAGGGCAGTGGCAGCAAGCCGTATCAGACGGTCGTCGACATCGCGGACGCCTCCGGCCCCGCGTACAAGTGCAGTTGTCCGAGCCGCAAGTTCCCGTGCAAGCACGCGCTCGGGTTGCTGCTGCTCTGGGCGGGCGGCGACGGCGCGGTGCCGCCGGGCCGGGCGCCGGACTGGGCGGAGCAGTGGCTCGCGGGCAGACGCCGGCGCACGGAGGAGAAACGGGCGGCGGGGCCGACGGGTGCCACGTCCGGGTCCGGTGATCCGGAGGCCGCCCGGCGCCGGGCGGAGCGTCGCGCCGAGCGGGTCACCGCGGGTGCGTCGGAGCTGGAGCAGCGCCTGGCGGACCTGTTGCGCGGCGGCCTCGCGGGCGCGGAGCAGGCGGGGTACGGGCTGTGGGAGGAGACCGCGGCCCGCATGGTCGACGCCCAGGCCCCCGGACTGGCCTCGCGGGTCCGCGAGTTGGGGGCGATTCCGGCGTCCGGTCCCGGCTGGCCGGTGCGGCTGCTGGAGGAGTGCGCACTGCTCCACCTCCTCGACCAGGGCTGGCTGCGCCGTGAGCGGCTGCCCGAGGAACTGGCGGCGACGGTCCGCTCCCGCATCGGCCTGCCCGCCTCGGCGGACGGCCCGCCGGTCCGGGACCGCTGGCTGATCCTCGCCCAGTACGACACGGCCGATCCGAAGCTGACGACCCGCAGAATCTGGCTGCACGGCGCCGACACGGCTCGCACCGCACTGCTCCTCTCCTACGGCGCCGCGGGCCGCGCTCCCGAACTGGCGCTGCCGGTCGGGCTGGCCCTGGACGCCGAGGTGTCCGCGTACCCCGGAGCGGGGCAGCTGCGGGCTTCCCTGGGTGAGCAGTTCACGCCGCCCGCTCCGGCGGCGATACGTCCGCCCGGAGTGACGACGGCCCAGGCGGCCGCCCGTTACGGCGATGCGCTGCGGGACGACCCCTGGCTGGAGTCGGTCCCTGTCACGCTGGACCGCGTCATACCGACCCCGGACGGCGACTCCTGGCAACTGGCGGACGCCGACGGGGCAACGGCCCTGCCGCTGACCCCATCGGCCCGCTCCCGACCCGGCCTGTGGCGACTGGTCGCCCTGTCCGGCGGCACCCCCGTCAAGGTCTTCGGCGAGTGCGGCCACCAGGGCTTCAACCCGCTGACCGCCTGGGCGGAAGGAACGGGTGAGGCGGTGCCGCTGTGCTGAGCACCCATGTGTCCCGCCCCACCGGACACCCGACCTCGATGAGCCTTCAACCACCCCACGGCACCCACCGGAAGGGAAGCGCATGAACAGGACCTCCGCTCCCGCGGACACACCCGCGCCAGGCGTCTCCGCTTCCGCGCACACGTCCACGTCCACGTCAGGCGCCTGGGAGGAACTGGTCACCACCGCCCTGCTCGGAACCGAACGGCGCACTCCGCCGGGTTCCGTTCCCGGCCGGGAGGCCCCGGTGGCGCTGTTGGACGCGGCGGCCGTGGAGACCGTACGACGGCGGGCCGGGCTTCGCCCCGCGCGAGCGGCCGAGCGTCCGGAAGCGGCACCCGAGGACCCGCGCCCGTACCTGCCCGCCGCGGCGGCCCGCAGGCTCGCGCTGCTGCTGGCCGACCGTCCCGGCGCGGGCGCCGGCCGCAGCAGAGGCACGGCACCGGATCTCATGGAGTTGCTGCCGCAGTGGCTCGCGAGGGCCAACATGCGCGGCTTCGCGGCACCACCAGAGGTGCTGCCCGCGCTGCTGGACGCGGCCCGCGGCCGTACGGATCTACGGCCGGCGGCGCTGACGTTCGCGGGGCCGCGGGCGATGTGGCTCGCCCGGCTCAACCCTGACTGGCGGTTCGCCCTGCGTGCGGCGCCCGGTGGGGGCGCGGCAGTGCCGGATCCCGGAGACACGGAGAAGGTGCGAGAGCTGTGGCAGGAGGGGCTGTTCGCCGAGCGGGTCGCCCTGCTCGCGACCATCCGCGCCCGCGTGCCCGCCGCCGCACGCGAACTGCTCGCGAGCACCTGGTCGACGGAACGGGCGGAGGACCGCCTGATGTTCCTCGACTCGCTGCGGACAGGACTGGGACCGGACGACGAGCCGTTCCTGGAACAGGCGCTGGCCGACCGGAGCCGCAACGTACGGGCGACGGCGGCGGAGTTGCTCTCGGCGCTGCCGGGCTCGGCACTGGCCGGGCGCATGGCGGTCCGGGCCGGGGCGTGCGTGACCGTGGACCGCATGCGGGAGATACCGACGATCGCCGTTGAAGCGCCGCACGAGTGCGACCCCAGCATGGAGCGGGACGGTGTCGTGACCAAGCCTCCGGCGGGACGGGGTGAACGGTCATGGTGGTTCGGCCAGTTGGTGGAGGCGGCACCGCTCGGAACCTGGCCCGGCCGACTCGGCGGACGCACGCCTCAGCAGATCGTGGCGCTGCCGGTCGCGGACGACTGGCAGGGCGAGCTGCACGCGGCATGGTGCCGAGCCGCCGTGCGGCAACGCGACGCGGAGTGGGCACGGGCGCTCCTCGGCACCCCGTCGGCACCGGAAGCCGGCGGCCCAGGAGCGGTGTCACTGGCAGAACGGGCGAAGCTCCTCGGCACGCTGGGCCCCGCCGAACGTGCCGAGTGGGTGGCCGGGTTCATCGCGGCGCACGGGCTGTCCGAGGCGTTCCAGCTGCTCGGAGTGTGCGCGGTGCCGTGGGCCGGGCCACTGGGGCGGGCTGTGGTGGACGCACTCAACATCGCGCGAGACGCGGGGAGTTATCCATGGAGTTTCAGTGGAGTGATGGGGTTGGCCGAACGCTGCCTGGACCCCGGGGAAGCAGTCCGACTGGACGCGCTGATGGCCGTACCGGACGAACCGGAAGATGCGTCACCGGGAGCCGGAGGCTACTGGGCGGAGGCCTTCCAACGCCTGGTCACGACACTGCGCCTACGGGCAACCATGGCGGCGGAGTTGGCAGCGGAATAGACGGCATTGGAACGCCCCAAAGGGGCGCGGGGAACTGCGCGACAAGCCACGACGGCGCCGCACCGAACCACCGGCACATCGCGGCACCCACCGATACCGCGCCCCCAGCGGAGCGCCTACGCTCCGGCCGGCTGCACCACGTTCGCCCTGACCCAGTCCACGATCGAAGCCGTCGTCGCCCCCGGCGTGAAGATCTCGGCCACCCCCTTCTCCTTCAGCGGAGCGATGTCCGCCTCGGGAATGATGCCGCCGCCGAAGACCAGGATGTCCTCGGCGTCACGCTCCTTCAGGAGGTCGATCACGGCGGCGAACAGGGTGTTGTGGGCGCCGGAGAGGATGGAGAGGCCGATCGCGTCGGCGTCCTCCTGGATCGCCGTGTCGACGATCTGTTCCGGGGTCTGGTGGAGCCCGGTGTAGATGACCTCCATACCGGCGTCGCGCAGCGCCCGCGCGATCACCTTGGCCCCGCGATCGTGGCCGTCGAGCCCCGGTTTGGCCACCACCACGCGGATCGGACCGGCTGCCACACCCATCACTGCCTCCATGAAGCGACTACATGCATCCGTACCGATACGTACCCCACCTCACACCACACCGGCCGGGGAAGTGAACGAACGTTATCTCCAGCATCCCCTAACCGGCAGTTTCGCGGTGCCGACCGAGGGGGAAATCACACGGTGGGACACGTTAGCCGCGCATCGTTCCACGTCTCTGCGGCCTCCCGAGCGCCGCAGGCCCCTGCGGCACACGGGCCGTGGAGGGAACAAGCGCACAGGGAGCCGCAACGGGGTCGTCGCACCACCGCGCCGCAGGCAGCGCGCCGTGGCGGTGCGGCGCACCGACGGTGGCACGCAGGGCACGTAGGACAGGTACGGCACGACAGCGGGGAGCCTCGTCGCCACACCGACAGGGGACCTCGTCGCTTCATCGGCACCACGGGCGCGCATTGCACCACAGGCGCACCTCAGGCCACCGACCGCACTCGTCCCACGTGCCCCGTTGGCGCACCGTCGGCCACCTTCGGCACGGCTTCCCACGAGGGCACACGGGGGACAGAGCCGTCCTCCCGCGTGCCGACAGGAGGTCGGCCATGAAGGTCACCAGGGCGGTAGTGCCCTTTCTTCCCCTCTGCCAGCGCCTGCTCCCCAGCAGACTGGCGGGGCTGTCCATGACCCTCCTGAAGGCGACCGCCCTGGACCTCGCCATCCTCGCGGGACATCTGCTCCTCTACCCCTCCGGCATCACCCAGGAGCGCCGCGGCCCGGGCCCCGCGCTGCCCCCGCCCGACACCGCACAGCTGCCGACGGAGGCCAAACCCCCGGTCGTCCTGCTGCACGGCTTCATCGACAACCGCTCGGTCTTCGTCCTGCTGCGCCGCAGTCTCGCCCAGCACGGAAGGCAGCAGGTCGAGTCGCTCAACTACTCTCCGCTGACCTGCGACATACGCGCCGCGGCCGAACTGCTCGCCCGGCACATAGAGGAGATCTGCGAGCGCACGGGCAGCAAGCAGGTCGACATCGTCGGCCACAGCCTCGGTGGACTGATCGCCCGTTATTACGTACAGCGACTGGGCGGTGACATCCGCGTCAAGACGCTGGTGACGCTGGGCACGCCGCACTCCGGCACCCGGGTGGCTCCGCTGATGAACGCCCACCCGATCGTCCGCCAGATGCGCCCGGGCTCGAACGTCCTCGAGGAGCTCACCCGGCCGGCCCCCGGCTGCCGTACGCACTTCGTCAGCTTCTGGAGCGACCTGGACCACCTGATGGACCCGCTGGAGACCGCCTGCATCGACCACCCCGACCTGCTGGCGCACAACGTGCGGGTGAGCGGCATCGGACACCTCGCCCTGCCGGTGCACCCCGCCGTCGCGGCCGGCATACGGCAGGCCCTCGACACCGCGCCGGCAGGAGCCGAAGCAGCCGCCCGGACCGGCGGCTTGACCGTGGCGTGACGTTCGCTCCACGCCACCCAACTTCGAACACGCTTCGAACGCAGGGCCAAACTCGTGCCCGCCGTCCCCCGAAACACGGCCGAATGCCCGTTTCCTTCAGGCGCGAAACCTGCCGAAGATTGTCGCGCCCGCGTACTGCCGGGTACAGTCGCCGCACTGCTCTGGCAGCCCCTGTTGTCGAGGCGAGAGAGAAGTTGGTGAACGAACGTCACCCGTCGGGGACCATGACCTCCCCGGCCCCGGCTTCCGACGCCTCGGCGCACTACGCGTCGTATGGCGGACAGGAAGCCCACTACGGTGACTTCACCACGTACGACGCCTACGCGGCGAACGGTTTTCCCGCGGGCACGGCGGGCATGGACAACGGCACCTATGCCACCCCGACCTTCGACGCCGACCCGCTCTTCGGCAGCATGCCCGGCGAGAACACGGGCTCGTACGACGGCACGCAGTGGTCGACGGGCAGTCACCAGACGCTGAACTACGACGCGTACGCGGCCCAGCACCACGCCGCCTACGACACCGGCGCGTACGACACCACCGCCTGGTCCAACGACTATCAGCCCCTCTCCGTCATCCCACCGCAGGCCACCGGCCCCGAAGCCACCGGCCAGTGGGATTCGGGTACTTGGCCGCAGCCCGAGCAGCCTGAGCACTCCGGCGCGGCGGACCAGACCCAGCAGCACTGGGACTGGGGCACGCAGACCTTCGACACCGGCGCGTACGACGCCACGCAGTGGAACTCGGACGGCGCCCAGCACCCGGCCGACGAGTACGAGCATGTCCCGTACGACGAACCCGCCCAGGGCGAAGACGGGTCGGACCACACGGGCCTCGCCGCTTCCGCCAGTGCCACCGGCTCAACCGGTGAGCTGCCCGCAGTAACACCCCTGCTCGACGGGCAGGAAGAGGCCGCCACGCCCTCCCCCGCGCCCGGCTCGCGCGCGGCCGCTCGTGGCGCGGGCCGCTCCCGTCGCCGTACGCCCGCCAAGCGCTCCGCGCTGCTGACGGTCGCCGTGCCGTCGGCGTGTGTGATGGGTGTCGCGGGGATCGCCGCCGCGTCCGTCGGCACACTGACCGACGACGGTGGCGACACGTCGACGACCGCGTCGGACACGAAGTCCGTCAAGCCGTCCGCCGCGAACAACAAGCTGGATACCCAGCTCGAGAGCCTCACGGCCGGTGCCGACGACTTCGCCGACCGGGCCAGCCGTACGCAGGAGCGCATCGACCTCAAGGCCCAGCAGGAGGCCGAGAAGAAGAAGGCGGCGGCGGAGGCGGCCCGCAAGGAGCGGCTGCGCCCGAAGTACGCCCTGCCGGTCGCCCAGCAGGGGCTCAGCGCCTACTTCGGCCAGTCCGGCATCAACTGGATGTCCATCCACACCGGCATCGACTTCCCGGTCTCGTACGGCACGCCGGTGATGGCCGCGACCGACGGCACCGTCCGCACGGAGTGGAACAGCTCCTACGGCAACATGATGATCGTGACCGACAAGGACGGTACGGAGACGTGGTACTGCCACCTCTCCACCTACGCCGTCTCGTCCGGTACGACCGTGAAGGCCGGCGACACGATCGCGTACTCCGGCAACTCCGGCAACTCGACCGGTCCGCACCTGCACTTCGAGGTGAAGCCCGCCGGTGGCTCCGCCATAGACCCGCTGGCCTGGCTGCGCAGCCACGGGCTGGACCCGACGTAAGACGGAACGTGCCTGCGGGCCCCCGCGGTTCAGCGAGGGCCCGGCTCCGTCAGAGCTTCTCCACCGGCGCGTACCGCAGCAGCAGCCGCTTCGGCTTGGTGTCGCCGAAGTCGATCGTGGCCTCCGCGTTGCCGCCGGTGCCCTTGACCGCCATCACCGTGCCGAGACCGAACTGGTCGTGGGTGACCCGGTCGCCGACCGCCAGCGCGACCACCGGCTTCTCCGAGGTCCGTCGCGTGGCGAAACCGGACGCGCCCGATGCCGACGAGCGGGAGCGGGACGAGGACAGCGAGGCGGCGACACCCGACACCGGGCCCGCGGGGGCCGCGGAGGGACCGGTCCGCTTCCAGTCCACGTGCTGGTCCGGGATCTCCGCCAGGAAGCGCGAGGGCGGGTTGTACGACGGCTGCCCCCACGCGCTCCGCATGGCGGACCGCGTCAGATACAGGCGCTCACGCGCGCGCGTGATGCCGACGTACGCCAGGCGCCGCTCCTCCTCCAGTTCCTTGGTCTGGCCGAGGGCGCGCATGTGCGGGAAGACGCCGTCCTCCATGCCGGTCAGGAACACGACGGGGAATTCGAGGCCCTTGGCGGTGTGCAGGGTCATCAGGGTGATGACGCCCGCGCCTTCCTCGTCCTCGTCGGGGATCTGGTCGGAGTCGGCGACCAGGGCGACGCGCTCCAGGAAGTCGGAGAGTCCGCCCGCGGCCTCTCCCTCCCCGGACTCCTGCTCAAACTCCAGGGCCACGGCGGCGAGTTCCTGGAGGTTCTCGATCCGGGTCTCGTCCTGCGGGTCGGTGGAGGCCTGCAACTCGGCGAGGTAGCCGGTGCGTTCGAGGACGGCCTCAAGGACGGTCGCGGGTCCCGCGCCCGACTCGACGATCGTACGGAGCTCCTCCATGAGCACGTTGAACCGCTTGACCGCGTTCGTCGACCGCGCGGCCATGCCGTACGCCTCGTCGACGCGGCGCAGCGCCTGCGGGAAGCTGATCTTCTCGCGCTGCGAGAGAGCGTCGATCATCGCCTCGGCGCGGTCGCCGATGCCCCGCTTGGGCACGTTCAGGATGCGGCGCAGCGGGACCGAGTCCTCGGGGTTGGCGAGCACGCGCAGGTAGGCCAGGACGTCCCGGACCTCCTTGCGCTCGTAGAAGCGGACGCCGCCGACGACCTTGTAGGGCAGGCCGACGCGGATGAAGACCTCTTCGAAGACACGGGACTGGGCGTTCGTACGGTAGAAGACCGCGACGTCGCCGGCCTTCGCGTCGCCCGCGTCCGTGAGGCGGTCTATCTCCTCGGCGACGAACTGCGCCTCGTCGTGCTCGGTGTCGGCGACATAGCCGGTGATGCGCGCGCCCGCGCCCGCGTTGGTCCACAGGTTCTTGGGGCGGCGGGACTCGTTGCGCTCGATGACGGCGTTGGCGGCGGTGAGGATGGTCTGGGTGGAGCGGTAGTTCTGCTCCAGCAGGATCGTCGTCGCGTCCGGGTAGTCCTCCTCGAACTGGAGGATGTTGCGGATGGTCGCGCCGCGGAAGGCGTAGATCGACTGGTCGGCGTCACCGACGACGCACAGTTCGGCGGGGAGCAGGTCGTGCTCGCCGGGCGGTACGTCCTCGTCGTGCTCGCCGGTGCCGACGAGTTCGCGTACCAGGGCGTACTGCGCGTGGTTGGTGTCCTGGTACTCGTCGACCATGACGTGCCGGAAGCGGCGGCGGTAGTGCTCGGCGACGTCCGGGAAGGCGCGCAGCAGGTTGACCGTCGTCATGATCAGGTCGTCGAAGTCGAGGGCGTTGGCCTCGCGCAGGCGCGACTGGTACATCGCGTATGCCTGGGCGAGGGTCTTCTCGAAGCCGTCGGTGGCCTGGGCGGCGAAGTCCTCCTCGTCGATCAGCTCGTTCTTGAGGTTGCTGATCTTGGCGCTGAAGGACTTGGGCGGGTAGCGCTTGGGGTCGAGGTCCAGGTCGCGGCAGACCAGGGCCATCAGACGCTTGGAATCGGCGGCGTCGTAGATCGAGAAGGATGACGTGAAGCCGAGCTTCTTCGACTCGCGGCGCAGGATGCGTACGCATGCGCTGTGGAAGGTCATCACCCACATCGCGTTCGCGCGCGGGCCGACGAGCTGCTCGACGCGCTCCTTCATCTCACCGGCGGCCTTGTTGGTGAAGGTGATCGCGAGGATCTGGCCGGGGTGCACCTTGCGCTCGCCGAGCAGGTACGCGATGCGGTGCGTCAGCACGCGCGTCTTGCCGGAGCCGGCGCCGGCCACGATGAGCAGCGGGGAGCCGGAGTGGACGACGGCCGCTCGCTGGTTCTCGTTCAGCCCGTCCAGGAGCGCGGCCGGGTCCACCGCCGGGCGGTGGGCGCCGTCCCGGTAGTACGCGTCCCGGTCCGGCGGCGCGTCGAACTTCCCGCCGAACAGATCGTCCGGAACCGGCTCCGGCACATGATCGTCCTCGGGCGGCGGCGGGGGTTCCTCCGCATGGGCCCGCGGGGCCTGGAGGTCCGCCAGGAAGCTGTCATCAAAGAGGCTGCTCATCGCTCTCCGAGTTTAGGGCGCCCCACTGACAGCCCGCCGCCGCCCTGAGAACATCGCCGAATTCCAAGCCCCAAGGGTCTCAGAGTGTGCGAACCCTCAGTCGGCCCAGAAGAAGGCCGGCCGGCTCAGAAGCCGAGGATCTTCCAGACCTGGCCGCCCGGCGTCCTCCCCTGCCCCAGATCCGTTCCGTCCCGGTCGGCGACGGACCAGGCCGAGACATAGACCTTGCCGTCGTACGGGTCGACGGCCACGCCCGCCGGGAACGGCACCTTCACGTTCGTCCGCTTGCCGTGGGAGACCTTGGTGACGACGCCGGCGAAGAGCTGGCTGACGTACAGGTCGCCCTTGTCGTTGACGGCGAGGCCGGTGATCGAGCCGAAGCCGGACTTCCAGCCGAGGATCTTGCCGGTCCAGGGGTCGACCTGCCACACGCGCGCGGTGGGCTTCTCGGTCTCGCCGTTGAGCTCGCCGACGTAGAGCTTGCCGTCGGGGCCGAGCACCAGGGAGGTCGGGACGGACTGGTTCTTGTCGTGGTCCGGGAAGACGGTGAAGGGGCGGGCCCGGCCGGACGGCGAGACCTCGATCAGGTCGTTCCCGGCGGCGTCCGCGACGATCTTGCGGCCGTCGGGGAGCGCGAGGACGGCGTACGGGTTGGACTCCACGGATGCCTTGTGCGGGTTGTGCTTCAGCTCTACGGCCGCGATGTCCGCGGCGATCTTCGCCTTGCCGTGGGTGATCTTCAGCAGCTTGCCGAGCTTGTTCCAGGGCGGCGTCGTGGGCACTCCGGCTTCCGGCGGGGCGAAGGTCTCGACGCCCCAGAGCTTGCCGTGCCGCGCGGAGACGCCGTCGACGCCGGTCGCGAAGCCGCCGTCCGGGGCGGCGGCCGAGGGCAGGCCCTGCACCACCCTGTAGTGCTTCCATGCGCCCCCGTTCCAGTAGATCTTGGTGACGGCCGACGAGAGGCCGATGCAGGTCTCGCCCTCCGGCCCCTCCCCGATGCACTGCTTGCCGCCGCGGCCGGCCTCGGCGACGTACAGGCGCCCGTGGTCGTACGACAGCTGGCGCGGATTGTCGAGGCCCTTCGCGATCACGCGGACGACGGGTTTGCCGCCGGTGTGGCTGTCCTGTCCGGCGCCTGCGCTCGCGGGTGCGATGCCCGCGGTGGCGGTGAGTGCGACTCCTGTGGCGATGACGAGTGCGGTGCGTGTCCTCATGGCCGTACTCCCTCTCAGCCGCCACGGCTCCCGACCGTGGCTGGCTGGAAGCTACCGCCCCGAAGCGGGCGGACGCTGTCACTCCGGACAAAATACGAGCAACTCGCCGCAGACCCCTGCGTATTGACCACGGCGAGCGACGCCCCAGGCTAAGGTCACGAAAATGTATCGGGCATTTCGCCCATCAACCTTCACAGGGGCCACACGAGTTGGCTAGCGTTCCTCCAGGCCGCACGACCCCTACCGGCGAACGTCGCCGGGCCGTACGGCCTCCGCCGAGTCCGGCGCGCCCGCTGGGCAGACCGGAGCCGGGGACCCACCGAACTTGGGGTGAATCGACCGGACTTCCCTTCGGGAAGCGGTCGTAGGGCAACCCTTCCGAACCACCCGCCCGAACCCGACAGCTAACTCGGTAGGCGGAAGATGGAAGGAGTCGCCTCCCTTGGCGTCGCACCGCAAGTCGCGTCCTTCGGGTTCGCGCGTCGCAGGCATACGGACCCCCGCCCTCGCCACGGCGGCCCTCACCTCCGTGGCCCTGCTGTCCCAGTCGGCCAACGCCGCTCCCCCGGCCGACGACAAGCCGAGTCTCGAAGAGGTCGAGAAGAAGGTCGACGACCTCTACCGCCAGGCCGAGTCGGCGACCGAGAAGTACAACTCGGCGAAAGAGAAGACCACCAAGCAGCGCAAGCGCGTCGACACCCTCCTCGACGACGTCGCGCAGCGCACGCAGAAGCTCAACGAGGCGCGCGAGGAACTGGGTTCCTTCGCCTCGGCCCAGTACCGCACCGGCGCCTCCGCCCCCGACACGGCGACCTTCCTGCTCGCGGACACCCCGCAGGACTACTTCGACCAGACCCAGCTGATGGACCGGATGACCGGCCGTCAGAAGGAGGCGGTCGACGACTTCGTCACGCAGCAGTCCGCGACGATGGAGAAGCGCCGGGAAGCCACCGCGAGCCTGGAGACGCTCACCGAGTCGCAGGGCGACCTGAAGACCGCCAAGACGACCGTCCAGCAGAAGCTGGCCGACGCACGCGAGCTGCTGTCGAAGCTGACCGCCGAGGAGAAGGCGCGGCTCGCGGAGATCGAGCGGCAGAAGCAGCAGGAGGCCGAGCGCAAGGCCGCGGAACTCGCCAGGCAGCAGGCCGCGGCGGAGGCGGCGGCCCAGGAGGAGGCGCAACGGCAGCAGGAGAGCGGCACCGGCACGTCGGAGTCCTCCGACACCTCCGTGGCCGACTCCTCGTACGCCACGAAGGCCGAGAAGGTCCTCGCCTTCGCCCGCTCCACGATCGGCAAGCCGTACGTCTGGGGCGCCACGGGCCCCGACTCCTACGACTGCTCCGGCCTCACCCAGGCCGCGTGGAACGCCGCCGGCATCTCCCTCCCGCGCACCACCTGGGACCAGGTGAACGCCGGCACGACCGTCTCCCTCTCCGCCGCCCAACCCGGCGACCTGGTCTTCTTCTACGACGACATCAGCCACGTCGGCATCTACATCGGCAACGGGATGATGATCCACGCGCCGAAGCCGGGGGCCTATGTGCGTGAGGAGTCGATCTACTACGACGGTGAGTCGTCGATCCACAGCGTGGTACGGCCCGCCTGACAGGACAGGGACGCGGCACCGGGGTTTCCCGTGCGCACGCGCTCGTGCGTTTTCCGTACGCACGCGCGCGTGCCCCGCTCTCAAGGCGCGTGCCGCTCCCTACCATCGGGGCCATGCCCCGCCCCTCTCCCCTCCGCGCCTGGTGGGCACAGCGCTCACCGGCGGCCGGTGCCGCCGTGATGGCGACCGGCATCGTGTCGGTCGGTCTGCATCTGACGGGGTACGAGGTCCTGTCCCGTATCGCCCTCGCGGTGGCCTGCGCGGCGTGGCTGGGGCTGGCCGCGGACTTCGTCGTACGGCTGCTGCGGCAGCGGGAGAGGTGGGTCGCCGAGGCGGCGACGCCGGGCGCTCTCACCGCCGTGGCGGCGACGACGGTCCTCGGCACCCGCTTCTCCGCCCTGGACTGGCAGCCGCTCGCCGAGGCGCTGCTCGCGCTGGCCGCCGTGCTGTGCCCGGTGCTGCTCGTCGCCGTCGTACGGCACTGGCGGCGGCGTATGCCGGGCGCGGTGTTCCTGGGCTGCGTGGCCACGCAGGGGCTCGCGGTGCTCGGCGCCACGCTGGCCGCTGCCGAGGGGGCGGCCTGGCTCGCGCGGGCGGCGATGGTGCTGTTCTGGCTGGGTCTTGTGCTGTACTGCGTCGCGCTGGCCTGCTTCGATCTGCGGCAGGTGGCCGAAGGGGCCGGTGATCACTGGGTCGCCGGCGGCGCGCTCGCCATCTCCGCGCTCGCCGGGTCGAAAATCGTCGCCGCCGACAGCGCGGCCCTGTACCTCTGGAACGACGACAACGACGGCGTCCTGCGCTTCATGACCGCCGTGGTGCTCGTGCTCGACCTGGCCTGGTACGCCGTCCTGCTCGTCGCCGAGTTCGTCCGCCCCCGGCTGCGCTACGACGTGCGTCGCTGGGCGACCGTCTTCCCGTTGGGGATGACGGCGGCGGCGACGCTCTCCGTGTCCTCCGCCCTCGATGTGCCGTGGCTGGACGGGCTGGGTGAGGTGCTGCTGTGGATCGCGGTGGCCGCCTGGCTCGCGGTCGCCGCCGGCATGATCACGGCCACGCGGGCCGCCGCCACCTCCGCCGCCGCACCGCAGGACGTCAGGTCCACAGCACCGCGATGAAGACGTTCGCCGTGGTCAGCAGTCCGACCAGGCCGAACAGCGGCTTCTCCACCTGCTCGTCGTCGCGCTTCACATAGACGAGCCCGAGGATCACGACCAGCAGCGCCAGCTTCACACCGATCTTGATGTTGTTGACGGCCTGATCGTCGGCCTGGTTGAGGCCGACCAGGACCGCGCCGGTGACCAGCATCGTCAGCGCGCCGTGCAGCATCGCGGGGACGAAGCGGGCGGTGCCCTGGCCCATCGCCTTCATCTGGGTGAAGAAGCCGCCGAGCAGGGCGGCGATGCCGATGATGTGCAGGCCGACGAAGAGATGGATGAGTACGTCCATGAGGCCGGAGCCTAATCAGAGGCGTACGGGGCACATGACACCGGCCTGCCCTTCGCGCGGACGGTGCATATATGCGGTCCATAGCAGCCCGTCATCCCCGGGAGTCCCGGAATCCTCACTTCGGTCACCACACTGCGTGAAGTCGACGGCCCCGGATCGGGATCACGATCACTTACGGTCACCGCCCGGTCCGCTCGCGTCAGTTCCGCGCAATGCGTCACCCGTCCGACACACCCGGGTTTAGCGTCCTCCCCCAGGTGACCGGCTCCCCACCGCCGCCCGGGCCAGGGGCGGCAGTCGATCACCCCGCCGAGAAGGTCCGGCGGCGGTCCGCTCCCCCTGTGCGGGCCGCCGCCGGACGCAGAGCCGCCGACGCCCCCACGCACCGGCGGTCGTACGAAAGGACGTGCAGGTCCACGTGGCAGCGCACCGCAAGCCCCGACAGCGTTCCTCCGGCGGCACCTCGGTCCGTACGGCCGCCACGATCGCCCTCGCGGGCGCCGCGACCGCGACCGGTCTGGACGGGACCGGGCATGCGGAGCCGGAGCTGACGCCCGCTCAGGTCAAGGCGAAGGTGGACAAGCTGTACCAGGAGGCGGAGGTCGCCACCGAGAAGTACAACGGCGCGACGGAGAAGGCGGAGGCGGCCGAGCAGCGCCTGCGGGACCTGCGGGGCGAGGCGGCGCGCAAGACGGACGGCCTCAACTCCGAGCGGGAAGCGCTGGGTTCGATGGCGGCGGCACAGTACCGCGACGGCGGCCTCGACCCCGCGCTCCGGCTCGCGCTCTCCGCCGACCCGGACGGATACCTCCAGGGCGCCGAGTTCGCCGAACGCGCGGGCAGCCGTCAGGCCGCGTCCGTCGCCCGGGTACGCGAGCAGCTGCGCGAGATCGAGCAGCTGCGGGGCGCCGCGCACATCGAGCTGGCCTCGCTGACGTCCCGGCAGACCGAGCTGAAGCGGCACAAGAAGACGATCACCGGCAAGCTGGACGCGGCCCGGCGGCTGCTGTCCCGGCTGACGGCCGAGGAGCGGGCCCGGCTCGAGGACGCCGGACGGGCCTCACGTACGGGCGCACGGGACGGCCTGACGGGACCGGTGACGGCGCCCAACGCCCGTGCGGCCTCCGCCGTTTCGTACGCCTACCAGAAGCTCGGCAGCCCTTATGTGTGGGGCGCGACCGGCCCCGACGCCTTCGACTGCTCGGGCCTCATGCAGGCCGCGTACCGCTCCGCGGGCATCTCCCTGCCCCGGACGACCTACGCCCAGATCGACGCCGGCCGCCGTGTCTCCCGCGCCGAACTCCTCCCGGGCGACCTGGTGTTCTTCTACTCCGGCATCAGTCATGTCGGCCTCTATGTCGGCAACGGCCAGATGATCCACGCCCCCAACCCCTCGGCGCCGGTACGGCTGGCTCCCATCGACGAGATGCCGTTCGCGGGGGCGACGCGGGTGGCGTGAAGGTGTCCGTCGGCACACCACAGGGCGTGGCATGCCCACGTCGGCACGGTAGCGTCTGCGAAACGCTTCGTACGACGTCCCGTGCCCCGAGAAGGTGTCGATGCCGCGCTCCCCATTGCCGCCGCCTCCCCCACCGCCGCACAGCAGGATGTGGCCGGACCGGGAAGCCCTGCTGGCGGACCGGGGGCGGGCGCTGGAGGAGCTGCACCGGTGCAGCATCGGGGTCCACCGGGTACTGCTGCTGTGGCTGCTGGCGCTCTCCGCGATCATCGGGTGGGCGCTGCTGGTGATCCCGCTGCAGCAGCTGGAGGAGCGGGATCCGCTCGGCTTCCTCCTCGGCCCCGTCTTCGCGCTGCTCGGCCTCGCGGCCCTGTCCCCGTCCGTCATCACCCTGGCCCACGCCATCCGCCGCGACCATCGCATACGGCAACTCCTCGACGCCTGGCTGCAGTTGGACAGTGACCCGGCGACCGACGCCGGTCTCCGCTCCCCCGGCCTCAGCCTCTTCTGGCTGCTCTCCTCCGTCGTGCTCTGCGTGATCGGCCTGTGGGCGTCGTTCGCCTCGGCGGTCGGTGCGGAGCCGGACCGGACGCGCTACAGCGATGTCGCGCTCGACATGGGCATCGGCACGATCCTGTGGCTGACGGGTCTGATAGGCGTGGTCAAGGCCGTACGGCACTACCGCTGGGCCGTGCGGGCACTGGGCCCGGCGCCGCGGCCGGGCCACCACTGAACCGCGGCGCCCGTACCGCCCTGTCCGTCCTCAGAACCGTCCGTGATCAGACCAGCCGCCGTGCCGTCGCCCACCGGGTCAGCTCATGTCGGTTGGACAGCTGGAGCTTCCTCAGCACCGCGGAGACATGGGACTCGACCGTCTTCACGGAGATGAACAGCTGCTTGGCGATCTCCTTGTAGGCGTAGCCACGGGCGATCAGGCGCAGTACCTCGCGCTCGCGCTGGGTGAGGCGGTCGAGGTCCTCGTCGACCGGCGGGGCGTCGGTGGAGGCGAAGGCGTCGAGGACGAACCCGGCCAGGCGCGGGGAGAAGACGGCGTCGCCCTCCTGGACGCGGAAGATGGAGTTGACGAGATCCGTGCCGGTGATGGTCTTGGTGACGTAGCCCCGCGCGCCGCCCCGGATCACGCCGATCACGTCCTCCGCCGCGTCCGAGACGGACAGGGCGAGGAAGCGGACGGGCTGCTCGGCGTCCGCCATCAACGGGGCGCAGCGGCGCAGCACTTCGACCCCGCCGCCACCCGGGAGGTGCACGTCGAGGAGGACGACCTCGGGCCGGGTCGCGGTGATGACCGTGACCGCCTGGTCGACGTCCGCGGCCTCGCCGACGACTTCGACGCCGGTCTGCTCGGTCTGTCCGATCTCGGCCTGTACGCCGGTACGGAACATGCGGTGGTCGTCGACGAGGACCACGCGGACCCGGCGCTCGCCGCCGCCCGCCTGGGCGGACTCGGCCGACTCCGCCGCTCCCGCCGTACCGCTCTTCTCGGTCGGGTCGCTCATGTCGTCTTCTCCGCCCTCTCCATCTCCAGCTCGACCTCTGTGCCGCCGTCCGGCACCGCACGCAGCCGGGCCGAACCGCCGTTGCGCTCCATGCGGCCGATGATCGATTCTCTGACACCCATACGGTCGGCGGGTATCGAGTCGAGATCGAAGCCCGGTCCACGGTCCCGGACGGACACGAAGACCGTCTTCCCCTCCACTTCGGCAAAGACCTGGACGGCGCCGCCCTCGCCACCGTACTTGGCGGCGTTCACCATCGCCTCGCGTGCGGCCTGCATTTGTGCGCCGATTCTCTCGTCGAGTGGGCAGTCGCCGACCACGACGACCTCTATGGGGACGCCGTGCTTGTCCTCGACCTCGGCCGCGTTGCGCCGCACGGCGTCGGCGAGGGTGGTGGGTTCGTCGGCCTCGTCCTTGCCGGTGCCCTCGGGTTTGTAGAGCCAGGTGCGCAGGTCGCGCTCCTGGGCTCGGGCGAGGCGGCGCACCTCGCTGGCGTTCTCCGCGTTGCGCTGGATCAGGGTCAGGGTGTGCAGCACCGAGTCGTGGACGTGCGCGGCGACTTCGGCGCGCTCCTGGGCGCGGATGCGCATCAGGCGCTCCTCGGACAGGTCCTGGGTCATGCGCACGAGGTAGGGACCGGCGAGGAGCGTTATCCCGACGAGGACCGCGAGGGCCGCCTGCAGGACCGAGCCGAGGTGGGCGGCGGAGCCCTGCAGGACGAAGATGCCGGAGACGCCGGCCGTGACCAGCAGCACGCCGCCCACGGCCCGCAGCAGGTTGAGCGTGCGCTTGCGGCGGCCGGCCTCGACCCAGCGGGCCCGGCGGGCGTTGTCCGCCTGGCGCCAGACGAGGGCGACGCCCGCGCCGACGAGCACGGCCGGCACGAGATACGCCTGGGCGCCGCTGCCGAGATTCACACTGCCGACGAAGACCATGGCCACGACGACCATGAGGAGCAGGGCGACGATCTGGCCCTTGTCCGGCTTGCGGGCGACGAGTCTGCGGCGGCCGTCGGGCGAGGTTTCCGTGCCGACGAGGGAGGGGGGCCGCTGGGCTTCGACGCCGCCGACGCCGAGCGGCACGAAGAACCAGAACGCGGCATAGAGCAGAGCGCCGAGGCCGTCCGCCATGAACAGGCCGACGAAGACCAGCCGCACCCAGATCACAGGCAGCCCGAGATGCCCGGCGAGCCCCCGCGCCACGCCACCCAGCCAGCGACCGTCACTGCTGCGGTAGAGCTTGCGCGGCGGCCGCGGTTCTACGAGTGGCGCTGTTGCGGCTTCCGGCATGCCATCGATGTTCACACGCCCGGACGGCCGAGGCATCAGGGTCGACCCCCGAGACTCCCCTGATCTTCGAAACCCGCCCCCGTCGAACGCTTCCCCGCCCCCGGCTCAGGGCCGATATCAGGGTCCGGCCAGGGTCGTTCCGACTCCCGCCGAGGCACTGCGCCCGTCACCATGGACTCATGACAGATCACCAGCACGCCGCGACGGGTCCGGAACCCGGCTCCGGCCCACGCCCCACCCCGGGCACCGGGCAGGACGCCACGGACCCGCCCGGCACCGAGGGAAAGGAGCCTCGCGCGTACGAGAAGGGGGGCGCGCAGACGCCCGGGCAGACCACGGCACGCGAAGCAAGCGACGCGACCGCCGCGGCCGGTGCCGAAGGAGCGACCGCCACGGCCGGAGCGAGCGACGAGGCGCTGACCACGGCCAACGCGCCTGGCCGACCGACCGATCCACCCCGCCCGGCGACCGACGCACCCGGCCCGCCGACCAACACACCCCGCCCACCCACCGACGCGCTCGGCCAGCCCGCCGACGTCCCCGGTCCGCCCCACCGCTTCCGGCGGGACCGGCCGAACAAGATGCTGGCCGGGGTGTGTGCTGGGCTCGGGCGGCAGTGTGACATGGACCCGGTGATCTTCCGGATCACTCTGGCGGTGTTGTCCGCGACCGGTGGCCTCGGTCTCATCTTCTACGGCTTCGCCTGGCTCTTCGTCCCGTACGAGGACGAGGAGCAGAACGAGGTGCGCAAGCTGCTGACCGGCCGGGTCGACGGCCAGGCGCTGACGGCCGTGCTGTTCGCGCTGGTGGGCTGCGGGGTGTTCCTGACCCTGCTGAACAACGGCGGGGTACTGACCTTCGCCGTGGTTCTCTCCCTGCTTCTCGCGGGCGCCGCCTACTGGTCCCGGCACCGCGGCACCCCCGACCCCGACCCCCTGGCCGCCCAGGCGGTCGCGGACGCCCCGCCGGAGGCCCAGGCCCCGCCAGTCCCCACCGCCTACCCGTCCTGGTGGCGCGACCCCATCGTCAAGGACGGCACGCACGAGGGCGGGACGGGCTATCTCTGGGGCCCGGGGGACTCCCGCGCGCGCGACATCGCGGCAGCCGTCAACATCGGCCTCGGCCCATGGGGCAACAGCCCCGACGACCTACGCCGCCGCGCACCCGTCCGGGCACCGCGTCCGCGCGGCCCCCGCTGGATCGGCGGCTGGGTCTTCCTGCTGGCCCTCCTCGCCTGCGGCCTGGGCACCCGCCTCACCTGGGACGAGCACCCCCTCGGCACCAGCCTCCAGACCGGGCTCGCCTGCGCGCTCATCGTCCTCGGCCTGGGCATAGCCGTCAGCGCGTTCCTGGGCCGCACGGGAGCCGGTTCGGTCTTCCTCGCGGTCATCACGGCGGGCCTGCTCGCCGCGTCGGCCGCGATACCGAAGGACATCAGCACGCAGTGGATACAGGAGACATGGCGCCCCACCGCGGCGGCGGACGTGCGGCAGCACTACGAGCTGGGCACAGGCGTCGGCACGCTCGACCTGACCGGAGTGCCCCTCGCCAAGGGCGGAACGGTCGACACGGGCGCCGATGTCGGCGTGGGCCGGCTGAAGGTGATCGTGCCGAAGGACGTGACCGTGAAGGTGACCATCGACGTGGGCGTGGGCGACATCCAGCTGCCGGGCGACAAACAACAGGACGTGGACGTGGAACCGGGCCGACACAAGGAACTGACCCTCACACCGCCCTCGGGCACCAAGAGCACCGGCACACTCGACCTCGTTCTCCGGGTCGGCGTCGGACAGGCGGAGGTGAGCCGTGCTACGTCATGAGGTCCAGCCCGGCCGACTGGTCGCCGGCGCCTTCCTGACCCTCGCGGGCATCATCTACGCCGGCGACGCGGGCGGCGCCTGGGAGACACCGTGGTTCGCGGTGATACCGCTCGTCATCGTCGGCTTCTGCCTGGCAGCCACGGTGGGTGGCCTGACCCGGGGCATACGCCGCCGCAGACGCCGAACCGGCGCACCCGGCCCTACGGAGGCCCAGCCGGAGGCACCGAGCCACAACCCCACGCAGGCCGGCTGAGGGTTACCGGTATGCCCCCGCCCGCTGTCGTCGTCGCCCCCGTAGCGCGGCGTCCAACGACAGCATGGGCGCGCCCGCGAGGACGAGGGGCAGCCAGGCCATCAGGTAGGCGAGGTCATTGCCGTAGTAGTAGGGCTCGGTGGCCCAGCTCACGGTCAGCCACAGGCTGAGGGAGATGAGCGCACCGCCCAGCGCGGCGATGCGGGAGAGCAGGCCGATCAGTGTCCCGATGCCGACGGCCAGCTCGCCGAAGGCGATGGCGTAGCCGAAGCCGACGGGGTTCTTCAGCGCCTGGTCGACCAGGGCCGGGATCGCCGACGAGTCACGCACCGTACGCATCAGATCGCCGACTGACCCGGAACCGGAGTCCTTCATGAAGGCGCTGTCGGTGAGTTTGTCCAGGCCCGCGTAGATGAAGGTGACGCCGAGGAAGACACGGAGCGGTAGCAGGGCGTAGCGGGTGGCGGTGTCCCGCCAGTTGCGGTCGCCGTCCAGATAAGGGGAGTGCGTGTCCGTACGAATGCCGTGAGTCATCGCTCGTAGCCGCCTCTCGCCCGCTGTGACGTGACCCCTCAAAAGACGATACGCACGAAGAGGCTGCCCCGCTCAACCTCGTCCAGGCCAGTTTTTCCGACTTGGTCCAGCTTCCGCGTCACTCCGTCACATCGATCGCGTACCGATTCGTCTCGACCCCCGCGGCCGTGACCACCTGCACGTCCAGCCGGCCGGGCTCCACATCCACCGGCACCGGCACCGTGAGCACCGCGTCTGTGGGGTTGCTGAACCCGCCGGTCACCGGCACCAGCGGCACATGCACATGTACCGCGCCGATCCGGACGACCATCCGCGACAACCGGTCCGCGCCCTGCGCCCCCGGCGGCACGAATCCGGCTCCCCGGATCTCGATGTCGTCGCCGGTGCGGATGGGAGCGTCCAGAGCGCCGGCCTCCCGGGACCGCACGACCGAAAGGATCACCGGCCGACCCCCTTCCGCATACTTCCCCGCCACATACGTCGCCGCCGAGATCAGCACGACGACCGCCAGCCCCCACGGCAGATCGGGCAGCTGATCCGGTCGTCGCGCCAGCCGCACCGCCGCGAACAGCAACGCGACCCCGCTGATCACGACGTACTGAAGGTCGGCGAACGACCCCCGTCCCGAATCGTCCGTCAGCAGATCGGCGGCCCGTGGCCGGTCCGCCCGTGCCTTCTGCAGCCGCTGCCCCAGCACCCGCATCCCGACAATCCGCCGCACCAGCACCGCGATCCCGCAGACCACGGCGAGCACGGTCACGACCCCCGCGCCCCGGGCGAGTTCGAGCCCGGCGATCAGCGCGTCACGCTCCTCATGCCCGGAGGCGGCCGCGAGACGGCCGGCCAGCAACAGCACGGCGTACGCCACGAACAGCACCCACGCCCCGGCCACCGCACGCGACGTGGACAGCCGGTTGTCCTCACCGATGACCGGCGCGAGCGCACCGCCGCGCGCCCGGTGGAACCACGAAGCCGCCGTCAAGGCACCGGCCATGACCAGCGCGGCGAGCAGCCCGGCGGTGCGTGCGCTCGTCCAGCCCGCACCGATCGCGGTGAGCGCCTGGGCGAGCAACAGCAGCACGGCCAGCGCCCCCACCGCACAGGACGTACGCCACCACAGGCGGATGAGCCAGGCGTCACCCTCGGCACGGCCGCGTTCCGCGACGAGTTCGGCGGACTGGGCCAACTCCTCGGAGACCCACTGGCGGGAGGCCGATGCGGAGTGGGCCACGGCGGCGGGCAGGCCGTGCCCCGCCGCGAACTCGTCCCGCTTCAGCAGGAATTCGGCGACGGCCCGCCGATGCCCCGCACGGGCCCCGTGCGGACAGTCACCACAGGTGCAGCCACCCCGGTGCCCGCCCGCCGGCCCGCCCGAGTCAGCGCCCCCACCCTGTCTCGCCTCCTGCACCGCCACGCATCCTCCTCAGACCCCGAACGAACCCACGAACCCACGAATCCGGCGAACCCGACGAACAGGGCCCCGCCCCACGACTCCCCCACGACGACAGCGAATTGTGCCCTACCTCACCCACCCCCCATCCGGCAGGTCAGGTCACCGAGGTGAAAGAGAGGCCCGCCGTGTTGACCCTGCTGCGAGAATTTCCCTATGGCCGAGATCATCCAGCGCGACGGGACCTGGGCCTTCGACGGCAGCACGGTCAGGATCACGCCAGGCCTGCACCGCTCCGTGCCACTGTTCCGGCAGACGTACGGAGAGATCGCCGTGCCGCTGGAGGCCGTCTCCGGCATCGTCTTCGAGCCCGAACGCAAGCGCGGCCGGCTCCGGATGCGGTTGAGAGAAGGCGCCGACCCCCTCCTCCAGGCGACGGGCGGCCGGCTGCCCGACGCGGCCGACCCCTACCGGCTGGTCGTGGACATCGACCGCTCGGGAGTCGCCGAGTACGTGGCCGAGGAGATCCGCCGCGCGCTGCTCCTCGACCAGATCCCGGGCGACCCGACCAAGACCTATCTGCTGCCGGGGCCGCCGGTCCCCGTCTCGGTCCGTTCCTCCGACGGCACCGTGTCCTTCGACGGCACACAGGTGCGCATCGACTGGTCCGACACCTCCGACCGCGTCAAACGCGCGACGGGCCCACGGATCATCAACATCGGCGATCTCGAACAGGTCGAGTGGCTGCCCAACTCCGGCTACGAGGACGGCTTCCTGCGCTTCGTGACCCGCGAGACGGTGTTCTCCAAACTGCCGCCGGAGAAGGACCCCTTCGCCCTGGACCTGTGGGGCAGCGCCCGCCGCGATCTGCTCACGGCGCTGGTCGCCACCGCGGTCACCGCGAGACTGCCGCACCCGTCGACCCGCACGGGAAGCGCCTACAGCGAGTACACCGCCCGCCGCCAACTGACGGCCGCCGTACCGCCGCAGGCCGACCACCACGACGTACTCCTGCGACGGCTGCGGGAACTGGGCGAGCTGCACCGCGACGGTGTCCTCACCGACGAGGAGTTCGCGATGACCAAGGCGGCGGTGCTACGAGGCTTTTGAGCCGCCACCCCAACACGCCCCTGCGCCCTACGACAACAAGTCCGGCTCACTGCGACTGACGTCCTGCCACAGCGGCTGATAGTTGATCCACGCCACCAGATCCCCGCCCAGTTGCTCCCGCGTGGCCACCGCGGCCTTGTGGTCGATGAGAAATGGCCGCCCGGCCGCCTTCGCCGTCAACTGCACCTTGCAGGACCGCTCCAGTGACAGGAACCACCAGGCCGCCGCGTCGACCGAGTCCCCCACCGACAGCAGCCCGTGGTTGCGCAGGATCAGCGCCTTGCGTGAGGCGAGCGCGCCGGCGATCCGACGGCCCTCCTCGGCGTCCACGGCGACCCCGGTGTAGGCGTCGTAGAGGGCGTGGTCCTCGTAGAAGGCGCAGCTCTCCTGGGTGATCGGGTCCAGCAGATCACCGAGGGCCGACAGTGCCCGCCCGTACACCGAGTGGCAGTGGGCGACCGCGACGACGTCGGGCCGGGCCGCGTGCACCTGTGCGTGCACGGTGAACGCGGCCTGGTTGATGTGATAGCGGCCCTCGATCACCTGCCCGTCGGCGTTGACGAGCACCAGGTCGCTCACGGTGACGTGCTTGAACGGCATCCCGAACGGATTGACCCAGAAGCAGTTGCTGTACTCCGGGTCGCGCGCGGTGATGTGCCCCGAGACACCGTCCTCGAAGCCGAGCCGCCCGAAGATCCGCAGCGCGCCCGCGAGCCGCTCCTTGCGATGCCGGCGCTCGTCGTCGACCGACTCGTGCATCGGCGGCATGGCGAACTGCAGCCGGTCGGTGGGCAGCGGGGTGGGCGGTGTGGGCCCGTGCATAGGTTCCTCCTGCACTGGGTTCCTTTACGGGGCGGAAGTTACCGTCGGTCAGCGCAGGAGAACAGGGGTGATGTGTAAAAGAAGAAGCGTGCAAACGAAATCGGACAGAAGGTGTCGGGTATCGGCGGCACACTCGCCATATGACAACGAGCCGTATGACAACGAACTGGGCGGCCTTCGTCACCGCGGAACCCGACCTGGCCAGGACCGTCGAGGAACGCTTCGGCGCCTTCACGCACCACATCCTCGCCACCCTCCGCAAGGACGGCTCCCCCCGCACCACCGGCCTCGAGGTCCGCTTCCTGAACGGCGAGCTCTGGCTCGGCATGATGCCGGACTCCCTCAAGGCCCTCGACCTGCGCCGCGACCCCCGTTTCGCGCTCCAGGCGAACCCCGGGGAGGGGCAGTCGATGGGCGGCGGCGATGTGCGGATCAGCGGGCGGGCGATCGAGGTCACCGACCCGGAGACCAAGGCCGGATACGGCGAAGAGGTGGAACCGCCGGAGCCGTTCCACCTCTTCCGCACCGAGCTGACGGAGGTCGTACGGACCTACGTCGAGGACGACAAGTACCTGGTCGTCGAGGTCTGGAAGCCCGGCGAGCCGCTGCGCGTCATCAAACGCACCTGATGCCCTGAGAAAGTCACGTGACCCCTGAAAAACGCGGGCTCACTCCCACTCGATCGTCCCCGGCGGCTTGCTCGTCACATCGAGCACGACCCGGTTGACGTCCGCGACCTCGTTCGTGATCCGCGTCGAGATCTTCGCGAGCACGTCGTACGGCAGTCGCGACCAGTCGGCCGTCATCGCGTCCTCGCTGGAGACCGGGCGCAGGACGATCGGATGGCCGTACGTCCGGCCGTCGCCCTGGACGCCGACGCTGCGGACGTCCGCGAGCAGGACGACCGGGCACTGCCAGATGTCACGGTCGAGGCCGGCCGCGGTCAGCTCCTCACGGGCGATGGCGTCGGCCTCGCGCAGCAGGTCGAGCCGGTCCTTGGTCACGTCGCCGACGATACGGATACCCAGCCCCGGACCGGGGAACGGCTGACGCTGGACGATCTCGTCCGGCAGGCCCAGCTCCTGGCCGACCATCCGGACCTCGTCCTTGAACAGCTTGCGCAGCGGCTCGATCAGCTGGAACTCAAGGTCTTCCGGCAGCCCGCCCACGTTGTGGTGGGACTTGATGTTGGCGGTGCCGGTGCCACCACCGGACTCGACCACGTCGGGGTACAGGGTCCCCTGGACGAGGAACTCCACCGCCGGACCCTCGTCCGCGATGATCTCGGCCTGCGCCTGCTCGAAGACGCGGATGAACTCCCGGCCGATGATCTTCCGCTTCTCCTCCGGGTCGCTCACCCCGGCGAGCGCCTTCAGGAACCGCTCCTCCGCGTCCACGACCTTCAGCTGTACGCCGGTCGCGGCCACGAAGTCCTTCTCGACCTGCTCGGTCTCGCCCTTGCGCATCAGGCCGTGGTCGACGTACACGCAGGTCAGCTGGGAGCCGATGGCCTTCTGTACGAGTGCGGCGGCGACGGCGGAGTCCACGCCGCCGGACAGCCCGCAGATGGCGCGCTTGTCGCCGACCTGCTCGCGGATCGCGGCGACCTGCTCCTCGATCACATTGCCGGTGGTCCAGTTCGGGGTCAGCCCGGCGCCGCGGTACAGGAAGTGCTCCAGCACCTGCTGGCCGTGCGTGGAGTGCATGACCTCCGGGTGGTACTGGACGCCGTACAGCTTCTTCTCGTCGTTCTCGAAGGCGGCGACCGGGACGACGTCCGTGGAGGCCGTCACGCTGAAGCCCTCGGGGGCGGCGGAGCAGGCGTCGCCGTGCGACATCCAGACGGACTGCTCGGCGGGGGTGCCCTCGAAGAGGGTGGAGCCGGACTTGCTGACATGCAGGTCCGTACGGCCGTACTCGCGCGCCCCGGTGTTGTCGACCGTGCCGCCGAGCGACGTCGCCATCAGCTGGAAGCCGTAGCACATGCCGAAGACGGGGACGCCGGACTCGAAGATCGCGCGGTCGAGGCGCGGGGCGCCCTCCGCGTACACCGACGAGGGGCCGCCGGAGAGGATGATCGCCGCCGGGTTCTTGGCGAGCATCTCCGCCACCGGCATGGTGCTCGGCACGATCTCGCTGTAGACCCGGGCCTCGCGGACGCGACGGGCGATGAGCTGGGCATACTGCGCACCGAAGTCGACGACCAGGACGGTGTCGGGGGCGGCGGCAGCAGGGGTCGCTGATGACACGGGTTGCCTTCCGGCGGCTTGACAAGGGCTGTGCCACCGATTCTAACGGGGTGTACGTGCACCCCTCCCGTCTCAGAATGCGAACGGGATTGGCCGTCACCGACGGCCACGGCATACTGACCCCATGCTCACGCACGCGACGACCTTCGTCTTTACCTATGGCACCCGGCCCGCCGGCTGCCATGGTCGTGCCGCTTGAGCAACTGACGAGCGACTTTCCAGGCGCCCCGGGCCGACTAGGCCCGGGGCGCCTGACGTTTTCCGGGTCCGGTCGATCCGGGGCACCCCGTCCGAACCCGCTCGACCCTTCCGACCCCTTCTGACAGAGGAGCCCCGAGATGACCGCCACCGCAACGGAGAAGACCGGCGCGCACACCAGCGAGGCCGCCGAGACGATCACCGGCGCCCGTGAGCGCATCGACGCACTCGACGACCGGATCATCGGCCTGATCCAGGAACGGATGGCGGTCTCCGCCGTCGTCCAGGAGGCCCGGATCGCCTCCGGCGGCCGGCGTGTGAACCTCTCCCGCGAGATGGAGATCCTCGCCCACTACAGGGAGGCGCTGGGCAAGCCGGGCACCTCGCTGGCGATGACCCTGCTGGAGCTGTGCCGCGGCAAGATCTGAAACCGCGTTCCCGGTACAGACGTGCGCATTCCTCTCACCCGTACGGCGCGTGACCGGCGCGCAAAAGGGTTCGTTGGTCCCGATGTCCGTGCCAGCCAGGGGCGGGCCCGAAGAACCACGCGTGGCTCCACTGGAGCGATGAGGCGTACGGATCGTGCCGTACGCCGTGGGACCTCGCTCCAGGCAGGTGACCGGACGGCAGGGGACAGCAGCCCGGTCGCCCAAGAGAACGGTCGGCTCCGGGGACGCCCGGGGCCGGCCGGCGGGAAACGAACACCCAGGATCGTCCCGGACAGGGCCAAGGAAACGTACAAGGACGGGTCAAAAGGTTGCGGAGGTCCCGCCCATCCAGCACGATGCCTAGCAAGCCCCAAGTCCTGCCGTAGACAACTGCATTTCTTTGCACTGGCTCACTGCCAAAGGTCGAGACCATTCGTGCGCCCCTTGCGCGCCGGGTCGTCGCCCAGGGCACACCAGGCAAGCGGCGCAACCCCCCGGCGCCGCTCCCCAGGCACCGGCGCTGCCCTGACGTCGGTGCTGACCAAAGAAGGGCCCCGCGGCTCACGCCCGCGGGGCCCTTCTGCATGGCCGGACCGCGACCTCAAGCCCGTGTGTCCCAGGCCACATAAGAATTCTGTGAAACGGAGTGCAACCTTTCACAGGGTTCGCGGATCAAACCAGGCGTACCAAGGGCCACACCCGTGTCGTACAGCGCGAGGCCCTCCGCTCAACCCGTGTTGCCACCCCACAGCGCACCTGGACTATTCGAGGTCTGCATGAAGCTTCGCCGTGCCATGGCGGTCGCGGCCGCGACGGCTGCGATATCGCCGTTCGCGCTGCTGTCCGCGCCCGCCGCGTTCGCGGAGG
>NZ_JBQQBS010000080.1:0-35720 GCF_052245395.1 Streptomyces sp. 4N124 | reverse complement strand
CGCCGGACATTCTGCACGCGTATCTGCAGCAGGGCGGGCGGCCGGCGTTCGAGGTGCGGGCGGTACTGGCGGCCACCCTGTCGCCGACCTGGGGCGTGTACAGCGGCTACGAGCTGTGCGAGAACGTGCCGCTGCGCGAGGGCAGCGAGGAGTACCTCGACTCGGAGAAGTACCAGCTCAAGCCCCGCGACTGGGAAGCGGCCGAACACGCGGGAGCCACCATCACCCCGCTCATCACCCAGCTCAACACCATACGGCGACGCCACCCCGCACTGCGAAGGCTCAGGAACCTCACCTTCCACGCGACCGACAACGACGCCCTCATCGCGTACAGCAAACGCACGGGCGACGACACGGTGATCGTGGTCGCGAACCTCGACCCTCATCACGCACAGGAGGCCACGGTCTCGTTGGACATGCCGCAACTCGGCCTGGACTGGCACGAGTCGGTGTCCGTGCACGACGAGCTGTCGGGTGAGACGTACCGGTGGGGCAGGACCAACTACGTCCGCCTGGAGCCCGGCCGGGCTCCCGCGCATGTGCTCCACGTGGAGCGAGCGCCCAACGGAGGGTCGGCAGCGTCATGACCGTCAACCAGCCCGTCCCGGACACCTTCGAGGACACTCCCGCCAAGGACCGGGACCCGGAGTGGTTCAAGCGAGCGGTTTTCTACGAGGTCCTCGTCCGCTCCTTCCAGGACAGCAACGGCGACGGCGTCGGCGACCTCCGCGGCCTGACCGCCAAGCTGGACTATCTGCAGTGGCTGGGCGTGGACTGTCTCTGGCTGCCGCCCTTCTTCCAATCGCCCCTGCGGGACGGCGGTTACGACGTCTCCGACTACACGGCCGTCCTGCCGGAATTCGGTGACCTCGCCGACTTCGTGGAATTCGTCGACGCCGCCCACCAGCGCGGCATGCGCGTCATCATCGACTTCGTCATGAACCACACCAGCGACCAGCACCCGTGGTTCCAGGAGTCCCGCATCAATCCCGACGGCCCCTACGGCGACTACTACATGTGGGCCGACGACGACAAGCAGTTCCAGGACGCCCGGATCATCTTCGTCGACACCGAGGCCTCCAACTGGACCTTCGACCCGGTCCGGGGCCAGTACTTCTTCCACCGCTTCTTCTCCCACCAGCCGGACCTGAACTACGAGAACCCGGCCGTCCAGGAGGAAATCCTCGCCGCCCTGCGGTTCTGGCTGGACCTGGGCGTCGATGGCTACCGGCTCGACGCCGTGCCGTACCTGTACGCGGCCGATGGCACCAACTGCGAGAACCTTCCCGCCACGCACCAGTTCCTGAAACGCGTCCGCCGTGAGATCGACGCGCTGTACCCGGACACCGTGCTGCTGGCGGAGGCGAACCAGTGGCCGGAAGACGTCGTCGACTACTTCGGCGACTACCGGACCGGCGGCGACGAATGCCATATGGCGTTCCATTTCCCGGTGATGCCACGGATCTTCATGGCCGTACGCCGGGAATCCCGCTACCCGGTCTCGGAAATCCTGGCGAAGACCCCGGCGATTCCCTCCAACTGCCAGTGGGGCATCTTCCTGCGCAACCACGACGAGCTGACCCTGGAAATGGTCACCGACGAGGAACGCGACTACATGTGGGCGGAATACGCGAAGGACCCACGTATGCGCGCCAACATCGGCATCCGCCGCCGCCTCGCGCCGCTCCTCGACAACGACCGCCACACCATCGAACTGTTCACCGCCCTGCTGCTCTCCCTCCCGGGCAGCCCGATCCTGTACTACGGCGACGAGATCGGCATGGGCGACAACATCTGGCTCGGCGACCGCGACGCCGTCCGCACGCCCATGCAGTGGACCCCGGACCGCAACGCGGGCTTCTCGTCGTGCGACCCGGGCCGGCTGTTCCTGCCGACGATCATGGATCCGGTCTACGGCCACCAGGTCACGAACGTCGAGGCGTCCATGTCCTCGCCCTCGTCGCTGCTGCACTGGACCCGCCGCATGATCGAGATCCGCAAGCAGAACCCGGCGTTCGGCCTCGGCTCGTACACCGAACTGCAGTCCTCCAACCCGGCGGTGATCGCCTTCCTGCGCGAGTACGAGGACGACCTGGTGCTCTGCGTGAGCAACTTCGCGCGCTTCGCGCAGCCCACCGAGCTGGACCTGCGCGAGTTCAGCGGCCGGCATCCCGTTGAGCTGTTCGGCGGAGTCCGCTTCCCCGCCATCGGTGAACTTCCGTACCTGCTGACCCTGGGGGGTCACGGCTTCTACTGGTTCCGGCTCGTCCGAGTCGCATCCCGCATCGGCCGACGCCACTGAGTGGGCGCCGAGGAAAGGACGCGTCACCATGCCGAAGACCGCATCGCTGCACCCCAGTCGTACGGCTGTCGCCGGGCCCATGGCCTCGCTCGCCGGGCTGCTGCGCGAATGGCTGCCACGGCAGCGGTGGTTCGCGGGCAAGGACCGGCCCGTCACCGACCTCGCGCTGCTGTCCATGACGGAGCTGTATCCGGGCTGCCTGCACCTGCTGGTGCACGCCGGTCCCCCGGCCGTCCCCGCCCCCGGCGGCGCCTGTGCTGCTCCGGCCGGTGACTGCTACCAGCTGCTGCTCGGTGTGCGCAGGCACCTGTCGCCGCGTCTCGGCCGGGCCCTGATCGGGCGGGCCGAGGACGGTCCGCTGGCCGGCCTGACGGTGTACGACGCGCTGCACGACCCGCGCTCGGCGCAGTTGCTCCTGGAGCGGCTGCGGCATCCCGGCACGGTGGGCCCCCTTCGCTTCGAGGCCGACCCGGCCGCGGAGATCCCCGCCGGACTGCCGCCCCGGCTGCTGGACGCCGAGCAGTCCAACTCCTCGCTGGTGTACGGCGACGCGTACATCCTGAAGGTCTTCCGGCGCATCCAGCCGGGCGTCAACCCGGACCTGGAGGTGCCGGGCGCGCTGGCCGAGCTTGGCTGCCGCCGGGTGCCCGCACCGGTGGCCTGGTTCCGGACCACGCATCCGCAGGAGGCGACGCTCGGCGTGCTGCAGCCGTATCTGCGGGACGCGTCCGACGGCTGGACCCTGGCGCTGCACGCGCTGTCGTCGGGTGCCGACTTCACCGCGCAGGCACACCAGTTGGGGCAGGCCATGGCCGAGGTGCACCTCGCGCTGGCGTCGGCCTTCCCGGCGGGCGCGCACGAGGAGCACGGCCGCACGGCGGCTGCGATGATCTCGCGGCTGGACGCCGCCGCGCACTGCGTACCGGCGCTGCGGCCGTTCGTCCCCGGTCTGCGGACCGCGTTCTCCGCGCTCACGACCTGCGACACCGGCCCGCCCGCCCAGCGCATCCATGGCGATCTGCACCTCGGCCAGGTGCTGCGCGCCGGGCGCGAGTGGTTCGTCATCGACTTCGAGGGCGAGCCGTCCCGGCCGCTCGCCGAGCGGTGCAGCGCCCAGTCGCCGGTGCGGGACATCGCGGGCATGCTGCGCTCCTTCGACTACGCGGCCCGGCAGCGCCGGCCGTGGCGTCCCGAGTGGGCGCGCCGCTGCCGGGAGGCCTACTGTGCGGGCTATGCCGCCCGTGCGGGCTGGGACCCGCGCAAGAAGCACGGGCTGCTGCGCGCCTACGAGACCGACCGCGCCGTGTACGAAGTGCTGTACGAAGCCAGAAACCGTCCGGACTGGCTCTCCGTGCCGATGGCGGCGATCGAGCGTCTCGCCGTGAGAGGAAGCTGAAGCCGTGGCCTTGCGTGACACCTCCCTCCCCGAGCCGTCCGGCCCGCTGCCGCCCACGGCCGCGCCCCTGGACCCCGCCGACCGTGAGCGCCTCCTGGCCGGCGCCCACCACGACCCGCACGCCCTGCTCGGCGCCCATCCGGTGCCGGACGGGGTCGTCTTCCGGGCGTTGCGTCCGTTCGCCCGCGCGGTGAGCGTCGTGATCGACGGGCAGCGCACCGGGCTCGCCTCGGACGGGGACGGCCTCTTCTCGGCCGTACTGCCGCTCGACGCGATTCCGTCGTACACGCTGGTGGTTGCCTACGAGGACGATGAGCACGAGGTCCACGACCCGTACCGCTTTCTGCCCGCCCTCGGCGATCTCGATCTGCATCTGATCCGCGAGGGCCGGCACGAGCAGCTGTGGCGGGCGCTCGGCGCCGAGCCGATGACCCACCAGGGCGTCACCGGCACCCGCTTCACCGTCTGGGCGCCGAACGCTCAAGGTGTGCGCGTGGCCGGGGAGTTCACCTGCTGGGACGGCACGGCGTTCCCCATGCGGTCCCTCGGTTCGTCCGGCGTGTGGGAACTGTTCCTGCCCGGCATCGGCGAGGGCACCCGCTACAAGTTCGAGATCACCTCCCGGTACGGCGGCCGCTTCCTCAAGGCCGACCCGATGGCCCGCCGTGCGGAGGTCCCGCCGAACACGGCGTCCGTGGTGACGGCGTCCGACTACGAGTGGGGCGACGCTCAGTGGCTGGCGCGGCGCGGGGACGTGCCTGTGCATGTGGCGCCGTTCTCCGTGTACGAGGTGCACCTGCCGTCCTGGCGGCCAGGCCTGACGTACCGTCAACTCGCCGAGGAGCTACCGGCCTACGTCAAGGACCTCGGTTTCACCCACGTCGAACTGATGCCGGTCATGGAACACCCCTTCGGCGGCTCCTGGGGCTACCAGGTCACGTCGTACTACGCCCCCACCTCCCGCCTCGGCACCCCCGACGACTTCAAGTACCTGGTGGACGCCCTGCACCGGGCCGGTATCGGCGTGATCATGGACTGGGTGCCCGCCCATTTCCCCAAGGACGACTGGGCGTTGGCCCGCTTCGACGGGGATGCGCTGTACGAGCCGGGAGACGACCGGCGGGCCGAGCATCCGGACTGGGGGACGTACGAGTTCGACTTCGGGCGCACCGAGGTGCGCAACTTCCTTGTCGCCAACGCCGTGTACTGGTGCGAGGAGTTCCACATCGACGGGCTGCGGGTGGACGCCGTCGCCTCGATGCTCTACCTCGACTACTCGCGCGACTCCGGTCAGTGGACGCCCAATGTGTACGGAGGGCGGGAGGATCTGGACGCGGTGGCGTTCCTGCGGGAGATGAACGCGACCGTGTACCGGCGGGCGCCGGGGGTCGTGATGATCGCCGAGGAGTCGACGGCGTGGGATGGGGTGACGCGGCCGACCGACAGCGGCGGGCTGGGCTTCGGGCTGAAGTGGAACATGGGGTGGATGCATGACTCGCTGGGCTATGTCGCGCACGAGCCGGTCCACCGCAAGTACCACCACAACGAGATGACCTTCTCGATGGTCTACGCCTACAGCGAGAACTACGTCCTGCCCATCTCGCACGACGAGGTCGTCCACGGCAAGCAGGCCCTGGTCTCGAAGATGCCCGGCGACTGGTGGCAGCAGCGCGCCAACCATCGTGCCTATCTGGGCTTCATGTGGGCCCACCCCGGCAAGCAACTCCTCTTCATGGGCCAGGAGTTCGCCCAGGGCGCCGAATGGTCCGAGGCCCATGGGCCGGAATGGTGGCTGCTGGATCCTGACTACAGCGCGGAGGCCGACCACCGAGGGGTGCGCGACCTGGTGCGCGACCTGAACACGATCTACCGGGCGACGCCGTCGCTGTGGCAGCGCGACACCGAACCGTCCGGCTTCCAGTGGGTCATCGGGGACGCCGCCGAGGACAACGTCTTCGCCTTCCTGAGGTACGACGCGAAGGGCGCTCCGCTCCTGTCCGTCTCCAACTTCTCCCCCGTCGTCCGCCACGACTACCGCCTCGGCGTCCCCGACACCGTCGTCGCCTGGAACGAAACCCTCAACACGGACGCGGCGAAGTACGGCGGCAGCGACGTCACCAACCCCGACCCGGTCAAACCGGAGGACGGGCATCTCCGGATCACGCTGCCGCCGCTGGCCACGGTGTGGTTGACGCCGTACACCGTGTGACGCTCGGGCGGAGGCGACTTCTCCGTTCCCGGCACCACGGGCTGTCACCTGGGCTAGATTCGAGCCCGCCGATAACTGTGCTCGTCGGCGAAGTCACAGCCCGTACACAGCAGCAGGAGCAGCGCATGCGCGACTTCGCCCTCGCTCCACCGACCACCACGCCCATGGCCGGCGGACTCGCCGACAGCATCTTCGAGACAGCGGAACTACGGCCCACCCTCCCGGTGCTCGCGCGCCGCGCCCACCCCTCCTCCCAGGTCTGGGAAGAGGTGACCGCCGTCGAACTCCGCGACGAAGTGGTCGACGTGGCCAAGGGGCTCGTCGCGTGCGGGATCCTGCCGGGCAACCGCGTGGCGATCATGGCGTGCACGCGGTACGAGTGGACGGTACTCAGCTACGCCCTCTGGGCGGTGGGCGCCGAGGTCGTGCCGATCTATCCGACGTCGTCGCGCGACCAGATCGAGTGGATCCTGCGGGACGCCGCCTGCGTGGCCATGGTCGTGGAGGACGAGCAGGCCATCATGACCGTCGGCTCCGTGTGCTCGGGGCTGCCATTGCTGCGCCACGTCTGGCAGTTGGACGCGGGGGCGCTGGACCAGCTGACGGAACGGGGCGCGTTCATCCCGCTGGCCACGGTCGACTCACTGCGCCGCATCGTGATGCCGGACTCCACGGCGGTCATCGCCTACACGTCCGGCACGTCGGGCCATCCTCTGGGGTGCGCGCTGAGCCACCGCGGGCTGGCGAGCCCCTGCGACACGCTGCTCGCGGGCTGGGGCCACACGGCGGCACCGCCCGGAGACCAGCCGTCCGTGCTCGCCTTCCTGCCGTTCTCGCACGTCTACGGCCTCATGATCCAGGGCCTGTGTCTGCGCGGCGGAATCCTCATGGGCCACCAACCGGACATCAGCGAGGGGGCACTTGTGTCGGCCCTGCAGTCCTTCCGGCCGACGTACTTCTACGCCGTTCCGTCGGTCTTCGAGAAGATCTACAAGAACTTCCTGCGGACGGCCCAGCAGACGGGCCGTGGCGCCCTGTTCGAGAAGGCGGCCGACACGGCACGGGACTTCGCCGCGGCCTGCGAACGGCAGCGGCTCGGCGAGGGACCGGGGCCGGCCTTCGACCTGCGGCTGCAACACGCCCTGTTCGAACGGACGGTGTACCGCAAGCTCAGAATGGCGCTGGGCGGCCGGGCACGCCGCGCGACCTCGGGCGGTTCCCCGCTCAACCGCGAACTGTCCCTCTTCTACGAGGGCATCGGCATCTACGTCCACGACGGCTACGGCCTCACGGAGACCTGCGGCGGCATCACGATGCAGCCGCTGGGCCGGGAGCGGTCCGGCACCGTGGGGAAAGCACTGCCGGGCACGGACATCCGGGTGGCCGACGACGGGGAGATCCTGGTGCACGGTCCCTCCGTCTTCCAGGGCTACGTCAACCACGAGGCCGCCACCCGTGCCGCGCTCCGCGGCGGCTGGCTGGCGACCGGCGACATCGGACGGCTCGACCCCGAGGGCTATCTGACGATCACCGGCCGCAAGAAGGACATCATCATCACCAGCAGCGGCAAGAGTGTGGCGCCCGCGCCCTTGGAGCAGCGGCTGCGGATGCATCCCTTGGTCCATCAGGCCGTCATCGTCGGCGACAACCGGCCCTGTGTCGGCGCCCTGATCACCCTGGACCCGGAGTTCCTGGCGCACTGGCGCGGCGCCCTCGCCCTGCCGAGCGACACGCCGAGCCGGGATGCCCGGGAGGAGAACGCGCTGCGGGAGGAGATCGCGCGTGCCATAGCGGCGGCCAACAGCGCCGTGTCCCGCTCGGAGTCCATCCGGGTCTTCCGGGTGCTGCCGGAGCCGTTCGCCCTGTCCAACGGGCTGCTGACACCGTCGATGAAGCTGCGCCGGGACGCGATCGTCGAGCACTACGCGTTCGAGATCGACGCCATGTACCAGGCGCGTTCCCGCAGTTTTCGGCGGACCGTGCCGGACGAGACCGCGGGCTGGGAGGAGTCAGACAACGTGTTCCGGTGATCTGCCGCCTACTCCCCCGTCGTCAGCCGCACCACGTTCGACCGCTCACCGAGGACGAAGGCCCGGATCCGGTACGAGGCCCGCTTCTCACCGGGCAGGACGGCCAGCTCGGTCGAGGTGACGTCCGGGTCGAGCACCGCGATCGGTTCGTACCGGATGCCGCCCTTTCTGCGGATCTCCAGCAGGAAGCCGTCCTCGTCGTCCGACGCGTCGGTCCAGGTGAAGCGGACGCTGTCCGTGCGGTCGGCGCGGGCAGGTGCGGAGGTGGGACCGCGGTAGGACCGCAGCCGGTAGTGGAACGTCGTGTGCGGTATGAGGTCGGGGTGCCGGTAGGCCGTCACCTGCCGCGGCAGGTACCGCAGCACGGTGTACGGGCCGTCCTCCTCGGTGGCGAACTCCAGGACGTGGCCGGCGACGCCGGGCCGGTCGTCGTGCCAGGTGAGGTCGATGTCGGTGGGTGTGGTGAGGGCCGCTTGGAGGGGCTGGTCGGGTTCCGGCGCGTGGGTCGTGCAGGCCGACAGCGCCAGGAACAGCGCTGCCGGCACCGCGATACGTGACGTCCTGGGCATACGACTGCTTGCGCCTACTTGCGCCAGAACCGGATGCCGCTCCACTCCACGGTGGCGGTTCCGTTGCCACTGTTGGTGCGGTAGGCGCCGAACTTGTCGTAGAAGCTTCCGCCGGGGCTGTCGTAACTGTGCTTCAGCGAGCCGTTGATGTAGGTGCGGTGCTCGTCGCCGACGGCATGGACGGTGTTGACGCGGACGGTCGCGCCGACGGTCCCGGCGTTGGAGAGCGTGGTGCCGCCGTGCACCGCGTACAGCCGGCCGCCGCGCTCGACGGCGAGCATGAAGTACGGGCCCGAACCCGACTCGTGGAAGGTCTGCTTGAGGCTGATCCTGGTGCCGCTGAGGTCGGTGATGCGGAAGTAGCCCTCGAACTGCCGGGTACCGCCGGTGTAGGTGGCGTAGCGCCGTTCAGCCCGTTGGTCTCCGCTCGCTGTCGAGCAGGTGAGCCGGAAGGTCAGGCCGTCGACCTGTCCGCAGCCGCGCTCCTGGACGGTGTAGGTGGGTGAGACCGACTGCCAGCCGCCGGGCTCCACTTCGGCGACGGCGTGCGGGACGGCCAGTAACGACGCGGCGCACACCGCGGTGGTGACGGTGAGCGTCCGCAGGCGTGGGTACATCCTGCCTCCTGGGGGTGGGGGGCGATCGAGATGGTCAGGTATGTGAATCTCGATCCCTGTCCTGAACGAACGTCTCGGACGGTAGGACCAGACCAATCACCCGTCAAGGCATCGCGCACACACCTCATTCACACCCGCCCGGTGCACCGGGGCACCGGGCGGGGCATGGTGGTCCTCGACGCGTTCGTCTGCCTGCCGCACCCGGCTGGCGGAACGGCTGAAGGCACGGTGGGATCGATGAGGTGCGAACCAGTGATCCAGGGGCATACGAACCGCGTCCAGTGGGACCGCCTGGAGCCGCAGAAGGGATGGACACCGTGACACGACCCAGGATCCTGGTGGTTGGCGCAGGCTTCGCCGGAGTGGCGTGCGTACGCCGCCTGGAACGCAAACTCGCCCCCGACGAGGCCGACGTCACCCTGGTGACGCCGTTCGCCTACCAGCTCTATCTGCCACTGCTGCCCCAGGTCGCCTCCGGCGTACTGACGCCGCAGTCGATCGCCGTATCGCTGCGCCGCAGCAAGAAGTACCGCACCCGGATCATCCCGGGTGGCGCGATAGGCGTGGACCTCAAGGCCAAGGTGTGCGTCATCCGCACCATCAACGGCCAGATCGTCGACGAGCCGTACGACTACATCGTGCTGGCACCCGGCAGCGTCACCCGCACCTTCGACATCCCCGGGCTCACGGACCACGCGTTCGGCATGAAGACCCTCGCCGAGGCCGCCTACATCCGTGACCACGTCATCTCCCAGCTGGACCTCGCCGACGCCAGCCAGGACCCCGCCGAACGCGCCGCCCGGCTGCAGTTCGTGGTCGTCGGCGGCGGATACGCGGGCACCGAGACCGCCGCCTGCCTCCAGCGCCTCACCCACGCCGCCGTCAAGCGCTACCCCCGCATCGACCCGGCGCTGATCAAGTGGCATCTGATCGACATCGCGCCGAAGCTGATGCCCGAGCTGGGCGACAAGCTCGGCCGCAGCGCCCAGGAGATCCTGGGCAGGCGCGGGATCGACATCTCCCTCGGCGTCTCCATCGACAAGGCCGGACCCGAGGAAGTCACGTTCACCGACGGGCGCGTGATCCCCACCCGCACGCTCATCTGGACCGCCGGCGTGGTCGCCAGCCCGCTCATCGCCACCCTGGGCGCGGAGACGGTCCGGGGGCGGCTCGCGGTCACCGCCGAGATGAACCTGCCCGGCCACGACGGCGTCTTCGCGCTCGGCGACGCGGCCGCGGTGCCCGACAAGGCCAAGGACGAGGAGGGTGCGGTCTGCCCGCCGACGGCCCAGCACGCCATGCGCCAGGGAAAGCGCGTCGCCGAAAACGTCATCGCGACGTTGCGCAACCAGCCGATGGTGCCGTACGTCCACAAGGACCTCGGCCTCGTCGTCGACCTCGGCGGCAAGGACGCCGTGTCCAAGCCGCTCGGCATCGAACTGCGGGGCGTGCCCGCGCAGGCGGTGGCCCGCGGCTACCACTGGTCGGCGCTGCGCACCAACGTCGCCAAGACACGGGTCATGACGAACTGGGTGCTCAACGCGCTCGCGGGCGACGACTTCGTGCGCACCGGATTCCAGTCCCGCAAGCCCGCCAAGCTGCATGACTTCGAGTACATCCACTCGTATCTGACGCCCGAACAGGTGCGGGCGCATGTCGAGGGCACGGACCGGCAGGATCAGTGAGGCCGTCGTGCGCTGCTGACCGGCTCTCCTGAGCATGGGCCCGGCGTGCGATGCTGAGGCCGGATCTTGGCAGGCGGCGGGAGTGAGTACGGCGGCGTGAGAGCAGCGGGACGAAGGGACCGGGCGCGGCTGCGGGACCTCGCGGCGGCGTCCGACCCCGGCCTGCTGCGACTGACCGCGGGACTGCGGACAGTGGGCGCCATCGCCCTCGCGCTGGCCGTGCTCGCCCTGCTGGGATCCGACGTGACCCATCTGGTCGCGGGAGCCATGGCGGCGATGGTCGCCACCTTCGCCATCCGGGAGAAGCAGCGCGCCCAGCAGGCCGTCACGCTCGCGCTGGGGCTGCCGGTGGCGCTGGCCGCCGTGAGCCTGGGGGCGCTGCTGCGCTCCCATGTGGCGGCCGGTGACGCCTTCTTCGTCATGCTGGTCTTCGCCGGTGTGTATGTGCGCAGGTTCGGCGACCGGGGCACCGCGCTCGGGCTGATCGGCTTCCAGGTGTACTTCCTGTCCCTGTTCGTCGGCGCCACCGTCTCGGCCCTGCCCGAGCTGTGCGGGGCGATCGTCGTCGCCTTCCTGTGCAGCGCCGCCCTGCGTTTCGTGGTGGTGCCGCAGACGGCGGCGGGGACGCTGGAGCGGCTGCGGGAGGCGTTCCGCGCCCGGCTGGCCCAGCTCGTGTCCGCCCAGCTCGACCTGCTGGACGCGGGTCCCGACGACGTCGACAAGGCGCTGGAGGACGTACGCGACGGCACGGCGCGGCTGCACGAGACGGCCATGCTGATCCAGGGCCGGCTCGACGACGGGACGTCCGACGAGACGGTGGCACGGCTGCTGCAACGCCGGGTCGCGGACGCCGAGATCGCCGCCGAACGGCTCGGCCTGTTGCTGCTGACCGCGCGCAGCGCCGAGCGGGCGGACACGCTCACCCTGCACCTGCCGGGCGCACCCGCCCCGACGGGCAGCCCTCTTCCGGTGCGGGACGAGGCGACCGCCACGCTGCGCCGCGACCTGGACGCGCTGCGGCTGTTGGTGCTGCGGCCGGTCTCCCAGGACACCGGTACGGGACTGTCCCACGTGCGCAACCGGCTGCTCGGCTACCGCGAGGAGGAGAACCTGCCGCCCGCGCCGCCCGCCGTCCAGGACGTCTTCCGCGGCATCGGCGAGACCGCCCGCGCGGTTCTCGGGCTGCGGGTCGCCCTCGACGGCCCGCAGGACGAGTCGGACGACACCCCAGCGACAGCCCGTTCACGCGAGGAACTCGACGCCGAGGACGCGGCGATCACCGGCGCCGAGGAGAGCGAGCCGACGGAATCGGGGCTGCGCCGCCCCACGACGCGAGCCGCCGTGCAGGTGGCCGTCGGCTCGGCGCTCGCCATTGCCGGGGGCGAGCTGCTCTCCAGCCAGCGCTGGTACTGGGCGGTGCTGACCTGCTGGATCGTCTTCATCAACACGGCGTCGACGGGCGAGATCCTGGTCAAGAGCTACCGTCGGCTCCTGGGGACCGTGCTCGGTGTCGTGGCCGGGATCGCGCTCGCGGGCCTCGTCGCCGGGCACACCTGGCCGGCGTTCGCGCTGGTCCTGCTGTGCGTCTTCTTGATGTTCTACACGGCGCCGCTGTCCTACACGCTGATGTCCTTCTTCGTCACCGCGGCACTGGGCGTGCTCTACACCCTGCTGCACACCTACAGCCTCTCGGTGCTGCTGCTGCGCGTGGAGGAGACGGCGCTCGGCGCGGCCTGCGGGATCGTCGCGGCGGCGCTGGTGCTGCCGGTCCGCACGGACCGTCGTACGAACGACCTCCTGGGGACGGTGCTGGAACGGCTCGGCGATGTCGCCGAGGCCGCCATCGACCAGCTCAGCGGCGGGCCGGAGGTCGAACTGCTGGACAAGGCGCGCGACCTGGACGAGGCGCTGGCCGATCTGAGCGCGGCCACGCAGCCGCTCACCCATCCGATCACGCCCCTGCGGACGCGACGCGACACCGCGCGCTATGTGGTGGCGCTTCTGGAGACCTGCGCGTACCACGCGCGGGCGCTGGCCGCGACCGCCGAACTCCTGCCCACCCACCCGTCGATCGCGGCGGACCCCCGGCTGCGCCGGGCCGGACGGCGGATCGCGCACAACATCGAGGCCATCGCCGGGCATGTCGCGGACGAGCACAGCACCGCCGAGGTCGAGACCGGGCCGAGCATCGCCTCGCTGCTGGAGCCCGACATCCCCGGCACCCCCCGGTTCGGCCGGGTCACCGACCGCGTTCTGCGCCATCTGCAACGCCTGGACGAGGGCGTGGTCGGTCTGGCACGGCCGTTGAACGTACCCGTCGGGGCGCGGTCGAAGAAGTGACGCGGGTCTTCAGGACAGCGGCACCACGGCGGTGATGCACTTGCCGCCCGACGGCAGGTCCGCGACCCGTACATCGCGGGCCAGCCGGAGGACGATCGGCCAGCCGCGCCCGCCCGGCCGCTGCCGCCCTTCCGCGTCGACCGGCGGCTCGGTCACCGGCAGGGCGTCGCTGCGGTCGCAGACCGAGACCCGTACCGCGGGTCCCTCGACGTCGACACGGAAGTCCGTGACCCCGCCGCCGTGCAGGATCGCGTTGGTCGTCAGCTCCGTGGCGACGAGCAGGGCGTCCGACAGGGCGTCGGCGCCGCACGCGGTTCCGGTGGCGCGGCAGCGTTCGGTCACCACACGCTCCACGGTTCTGCGCGCCTCGGCGGGTGCACAACTCCGCCCGGGGCGGCTCGGGGCCGACGCGCCGGGGCCGGTCCAGCGATCCTCGTACATCCCTCTGGCTCCTGTTCGGTACGGAAAGAAGCCGGGCCCGGCTGTGTAAGAGGTCACAGTTGTTCGCCTCACCCCTGCGCATCCCGCCAAACCTCTGCCCGAGAACAGGAGTGCGGGTAGTCGCCGCTCGACACGGGGGTACCCGGATCGCATGACGGATGTCGTGGACTCGGACGAACTGCTGCGGCGCATCCAGCGGGCCAGGGCCTACGCCGAACAGGAGAAGCGGATGTGGCGGTCACGCATCGACGCGCTCACGCCCGCCGATCCTGACAGGGCCCGGGACGCGGCCGTACGGACGCTGGCGTACGAGGCCGTGCTCGGGGTGCTGGACGAGATCATCACCCCTGGCAGGCACAGTGAGGAGGGCTGACCCGGGGACCAGGGCGGATTGCCTGCCGTGCTGCCGGGAACCCGGATGCGCATGACGGCCGATCACGCACGCGCACCGGTCCTGGAGGCCTTGGACGACTATCGCCGCCGGGGTCGCTTGTCGTTCACGCCGCCCGGGCACAAACAGGCCCGCGGGGCCGACCCGGCGGTGCGTGCGGTGCTGGGGGACGCGGTCTTCCTCGGTGATGTCCTGGCGTCGGGCGGTCTGGACGACCGGCTCCACCACGGGCGGGTCCTGGAGCGCGCCGAGGAGCTGATGGCCGACGCGGTGCACGCCGAGCACACGTTCTTCACCACCTGCGGCAGCTCGCTGTCCGTCAAGGCGGCGATGCTCGCGGTGGCGGGTCCGCACGAGAAGCTGGTGCTGGGGCGCGACGTCCACAAGTCCGTCGCGTCGGGACTGATCCTGTCCGGGATCGAGCCGGTGTGGGTCGAGCCGCAGTGGGACGGTGCCCGGCATCTGGCCCATCCGCCGTCCGCGGAGGAGTTCGAGCGGGCCCTCGACCGCCACCCCGACGCGAAGGGAGCGCTGGTCACCAGCCCTACGCCGTACGGCAGTTGCGCCGATCTGAAGGCGATCGCGCGGGTCTGCCACCGGCGCTCGCTGCCGCTGATCGTCGACGAGGCCTGGGGCGCGCATCTGCCCTTCCATGACGATCTGCCGTCCTGGGCGATGGACGCGGGCGCCGACATCTGCGTGACCAGCATCCACAAGATGGGCAGCGGCCTGGAGCAGGGCTCGGTCTTCCATCTGCGGGGCGACCTCGTCCCGCCGGAGCTGCTGCGGCTGCGGGCGGACCTGCTGGGCACCACCAGTCCGTCGGCGCTGATCTTCGCCGGTCTCGACGGCTGGCGACGGCAGATGGCCCTGCGGGGGAAGGAGATCATGGGCGCCGCGCTGGAACTCGCCGCCGAGGTCCGGGCCGCCGTCGAGCAGATCGACGGGATGCACGTCAACGACCGCGACGACTTCTGCGGTGCGGGACTCGCCGCCGACTTCGACCCGCTGCCGGTCGTGATCGACATCGACGGTCTCGGCATCACCGGGTATCAGGCCGCTGACTGGCTCCGCGCCCACCGCGGCGTGGACGCCCACCTGGCCGACCACCGTCGGATCGGCATGCAGATCACTCACGGCGACGACGAGGAGACCACTGGCGAACTGCTCGCCGCGCTGAAGGACCTCGCGCAGGCCGCGCCCTTGATGCCCCCGGCCCCGCGGGTCGACGTCCCGGCACCGGTGGAGCTGTGTCTGGAGCAGGCCATGACACCGCGGGACGCGTTCTTCGGAGCCACCGAGGACGTCCCGGTGGACGCGGCCGCCGGGCGCGTCGTGGCCGAGATGATCACGCCCTACCCGCCGGGGATCCCAGCCGTGCTGCCCGGCGAACGGCTCACCGAGCCGGTGCTGCGGTACCTGGTCACGGGCCTGGCCGCGGGAATGAACCTCCCGGACCCCAGCGACCCGGCCCTGGACACGGTGCGTGTCACAAAACCAGGGCCCGACGTGAAACGGGTCACGTGACCGGCTTCCCAGTGCGCGAAAAGCCCCGAGATGGTTTACGGTTCATTCATACGTGGTGACGGGGTCGACCATATCCGTCCTCCGACACCGCCAAGAACGGCCCTGGCTGGCCTCCCCCGTCCAGCCAGGGCTTTTTCATGCCCGCAGCGGGTACTCGGGGTTGCCGTCCGCAACGGCTGTCCGCCGAGGTGCTCCGGGCGTCGGCAGCGGCTGAAATGGGCGTAGGGAAAGCACCGGATCCGATCGCCGGCGAGGAGCCCCGCGTCATGACCAAAGCGATAAAACTCCTGACCGCCCTTCCTCCGCCCCAGCGGCAGCGCCTGATGGCGCTCGCGCGGGAGGTCTCCTTCCCGGAGGACTGCCGGATCTTCGAGGCGGGCGGCCGGGCCGACCGCTTCTGGGTCATCCGCTCGGGCGCGGTCTCGCTCACACAGCGGGTGAACTCCCTGCAGCGGGTCACGGTGGCGAGCCTCGGCGCGGGCGATCTGCTCGGCTGGTCCTGGCTGTTCCCGCCGCACGAGTGGGACTTCGGCGCGGAGGCGTTCAGCCCCGTACGCGCCTACGAGTTCGACGCGGCGGCCGTGCTTCAGCTGTGCGAGGAGGATGCGCAGCTCGGGCTGTCGCTGGTGCGCAGCGTGGCGGAGATCCTCGCGCACCGGCTGGAGACGACCCGGGGCAAGCTCATGGAGCAGTACGCGATGCACCGGCGGGGCCTGTAGGCGTCAGACACGGTAGCGGCGCAGTGCGGGCATCGCGGCGGCCAGGCCCAGCATCACGGCGACGACCAGGATGCCGCCGCCCGCCACCGCCGTACGCGGACCGAAGGCGGAGCCCGCGGTGCCGTGCAGCAGGTCGGCGAGGCGTGGGCCGCCCGCGACGACGACCGTGAACACGCCCTGCATCCGGCCGCGCATCTCGTCCGTGGCGGCGGACAGCAGGATCGCCCCGCGGAAGACCATCGAGACCATGTCGGCGACCCCGGCCACCGCCAGGAACGCCACCGCGAGCCACAGACTGCCGCTCAGCCCGAAGCCGGTGATGGCCACGCCCCAGACGACGACCGCGCCGATCACCATCCAGCCGTGCCAGCGGACCCGGGAGAACGTGCCGGAGAACAGCCCGCCCAGCACCGCGCCGATGGGGATCGCCGCGAACAGCAGGCCGAGCGCGAGCCCTTCGCCGTACGACGCGTAGGTCTCGGCGGCCAGCTGCGGGAACAGGGCCCGGGGCATGCCGAGGACCATCGCGACGACGTCGGCGAGGAAGGACAGCAACAGCACCTTGTGCAGGGAGATGTACCGGAACCCGGCCCCGATCTCACGCAGCCCGGCACGGCGGGCGGGCCGGCCGTCCAGCGGAGGCAGGGAGGGCAGTCGTACGACGGCCCAGACCGCTAGGCACAGGGCGAGGGCGTCGATCAGATACAGCTCGGGCAGGCCGATGACCGGGATCAGGGCGCCGGCCAGGAGCGGGCCCGCCACCAGGCCGGTCTGCATGACGGTGGAGCCGAGGGCCTGCGCGGCGGGCAGTTCGTCGGCGGGGACCAGGCGGGCGATCGAGGCGCTGCGGGCCGGGGCGTTGAGGCCGAAGAAGGCCTGCTGCACGGCGAGCAGCACCATCAGCACCGCCACCGAGCCGAGCCCGGCGGCGGCCTGGATCAAGAACAGCAGCGAGGTGACGGCTATGCCGCTGTTGGTGATCAGCAGCAGCCTGCGGCGGTCCATGGCGTCGGCGACGGCGCCGCCCCACAGCGCGAACACCACCAGCGGCAGCAGCCCGGCGAGGCTGGCGTAGCCGACCCAGGCCGACGAGCCGGTGATGTCGTAGATCTGCTTGGGCACGGCGACGGCGGTGAGCTGGCTGCCGACGGCGGTGACGATGGTGGAACTCCACAGGCGCCGGTAGGCGGGGCGGCGCAGCGGACGGGTGTCCAAGGCCCAGCGGCGCCAGCCGCGGCGGGGCGGTCCCGCCTTCTCGGCGGCCTCGGAGTCGGAGTGGGGGCTGCTCTCGCTCGTGTCCACGGGGTCCCTGGATGCTCGCTACATCTTTCGAATCAAGGGATCACTATGGCACCACTGACAGAGCGCACGGGTCGGCAGCCTCAGGTTCCGGCAATGAGCGTCGCGCCGAGGGCGATCATCGTCGCGGCGACCAGGCCGTCCAGGACCCGCCAGGCGGCGGGCCGGGCGAGGAAGCGGCTGAGCAGCCGGGCGCCGAAGCCGAGGGCCGCGAACCAGCAGAGGCTGGCGCAGACCGCGCCGAGTCCGAACGTCCAGCGCAGCGGGCCGCGATCGGCGGCGACGGAGCCGAGCAGGAACACCGTGTCGAGGTAGACGTGCGGGTTGAGCCAGGTCATGGCCAGGCAGGTGAGCACGGCACGCCTGCGGGAGCCCACGGCCTCCCCCTCCACTGTCAGGGCGCCCGGCCGGAACACCCGGCGTGCGGCGAGTGTGCCGTAGCAGAGCAGGAACGCACCGCCGATCCAGCCGACGGCGGTCAGCGCCCCCGGCCAGGCGACCACCACGGCACCGACACCGGCGACGCCCAGCGCGATGAGGGCCGCGTCGGAGAGGGCGCAGATCGCGACGACGGGAAGGACCGCGTCGCGTCGGATGCCCTGGCGCAGGACGAAGGCGTTCTGGGCGCCGATGGCGACGATGAGCGAGAGGCCGGTGCCGAATCCGGCAGCCGCGGCGGACAGTGCGTGGGACATGGCATCGACGCTAGGGAAAGCGCCGCCTGGAGTACAGCTAAAGATTCTTACGTATCATTAGCGCTCGTGATGACAGACCTGCCTCTCGACCAGGTACGGACCCTCCTCGCCGTGGTGGACGAGGGCACGTTCGACGCGGCGGCGTCCGCCCTGCATGTGACCCCGTCGGCGGTCAGCCAGCGCGTCAAGGCACTGGAGCAGCGCACCGGGCGGGTGCTGCTGACGCGGACGAAGCCGGTGCGGGCGACCGAGTCGGGCGAGGTGGTCGTGCGGTTCGCCCGTCAGCTGGCCCGGCTGGAGCGCGATGCGCGCGCCGAGCTGGGCATGACCAGCGCCGGGGAGCCGACCCGGGTCTCCATCGCCGTGAACGCCGACTCCCTCGCCACCTGGTTCCTGGGCGCGCTCACCCGCCTGCCCGCCGAGCCCCGGCTCTGCTTCGAGCTGCGCCGCGAGGACGAGGACCACACGGCGGCGCTGCTCCGGGAGGGCCAGGTGATGGCGGCGGTGACCTCCTCGCCGGATGCCGTGGCGGGGTGCTCGGTGCGAGCGCTGGGCCGGATGCGCTACCTCGCCGTGGCCAGTCCGGAGTTCGCCGAGGCGCATCGCGACGGGCCGCTGCGGGACGCGCCGGCGGTGAATTTCGACCGACGGGACGACTTCCAGGACGGCTTCGTACGGCGATTGCCCGGCGGAGAAGGGGGAGGCCACGGCGGGGCGAGCCAGGTGCGCCACTTCATCCCCACCTCGGAGGGCTTCGCGGCGGCCGTCGCCGCCGGTCTCGGCTGGGGCATGCTGCCCGAGGCACAGGCGGTGCCGCTGCTCCGCGCGGGGCGGCTGGTTCAACTGGCGCCGGAGCGACCGGTGGACGTGCCGCTGTACTGGCAGCAGTGGAAGCTGGACTCACCCGCACTGGCGGCGGTGGCCGACGCCGTGTCAGCGACGGCGGCCGAGACGCTTCGCTCCTAGTACTGCAGACGCTCTTCTCGTGGCCGGAGCGGCCGTTGGGGACTTACCCTCCCGGCGGCGCCGTTGAGGCGCGGACCACGAGTTCGGTGGCAAGTTCGATGTGGTGGGACTCGACCTTCTCGCCGTTGGCCAGTCGGAGGGCGGTGCGCAGGGCGGCGCCGCCCATCTCCCGTAGTGGCTGGCGCACAGTGGTCAGTGGTGGTGAGGCCATCTGAGCGAGATGCGTGTCGTCGAAGCCGACCACACTCAGGTCTTCGGGGATGCGCAGGCCTCGGGCGCGGGCGGTCTCGATGACACCCAGGGCGATCTCGTCGTTGCCTGTGAAGATCGCCGTCGGTGGCTCTTCCAGGTCCAGCAGCGCCGCGGAACCGAGCAAGCCGGTCCCGTACGTGAATTCTCCGGGCCGGACGTAGGCGTCGGGTACCGGCGCTCCTTCCGCCTCCATGGCGGCGCGGTAGCCGTGCATGCGTGCCTGGTTGCACACGGCCATCGCCGGTCCGCCGAGATAGGCGACGCGGCGGTGGCCGAGGGAGAGCAGGTGCTGGGTCGCGGACAGGCCGCCGGCGAAGTTGGTCGCCCCGACGCTGTTGACCCGGCTGTCCGGCAGGTGCAGCGGGTCCAGCACGACCAGCGGCAGCCCGGTCCGGGCCAGCTCCTTCAGGTGCGCGGCGGTGTACACGCTGGTGACCGCGATGACGGCGCGGCGCCCGGCTGAGACCAGGTCCCGGGCCCAGTGCGGGGCGTGGGACGCCTTGCTGATCACCACTGACGCCCCCACTTCGGTGGCGGAGTCCAAGATGCCTTCCAGGGTCTCGGCCACATACGACTTGAGGCCGCCCTTGAACTGCACCTCGATCGTCGGGCTTGCCATCGATTCGGTATGGCGGAACACGCGTGCGAGGTAGTCGTGCTGATGCAGCAGTTCCTGCACCCGGGCGCGGGTCTGCGGCGCCACTTCACCGCGGCCGTTGACCACCTTGGACACGGTCGCGACGGAGACCCCAGCCGCTTGGGCGATGTCCGCCAAAGTGGTGCGCCTGGCGTTCGGTGGCATCGGTTCCTCCCAGCAGTACGTCCACCGGTGTAGTGAGCCGCAGTCGTGGCCGCCAACGCGGGTGGAATCGGTCAACCGTACGACAACCTGGCAGGGGGAGGTGGCCAGGACCGTGCCGGGCGACCCCTGTCGACGGAACGCTCCCGGGTTCCGCGAACACATCCTCCTTCCTGCCCTTACCTCCGAAACATTTCGGCCTCTTCCAAGACCTTTCGGGGATTGCGCTCGCCCGACATGAGGCAGGTGGCTGCTGCCCAACAACGTGACTGCACATACCTTGACAGGGCGTCAGCCAGAAATCTAGTTTGCACGCACAGGCACAACGAGCTGGCTCGAAAAGGAAAGTTTCGGAAGTTTTCGAAAACCTTTCACCACGACTCACGAGTAGCCGGTGGCTCTCGAGTGCGGAGATCAAACATGGAGATACCCCTCTCTCGACGTACCCTCCTCGGCATGGCCGCCGCTGTGCCGGTCTCCGCGGCGCTGACGGCCTGCGGCTCGTCCGGTCCCAGCAAGGGCGGCGGCGGCAAGGCCACGTACTGGCACCTGAGCGGCATGCCCCAGGAAGGCGTCAGGACCGGTGCTGTGGAGCGGTTCAACGAGGCCAACCCCAAGGGGCAGATCGAGGTCACCACCTTCGAGAACGACGCCTACAAGACGAAGATCAAGACCGCCATCGGCGCCGGGAAGGCGCCCACCATCATCTGGGGGTGGGGCGGCGGCACGCTGCGCACCTACGTGGAGGCCGAGCAGGTCGACGACCTCACCCCGTGGTTCGACGAGAACCCTGACATCAAGAACCGGCTCTTCCCGTCCTCGTTCGGCGCGGCGACCGTCAACGGCAGGATCTACGCGATGCCGTTCGAGAGCGTGGAGCCGGTCGTCCTGTTCTACAACAAGAGGGTCTTCGACGACGTCGGCGTGCAGCCGCCCCAGTCCTGGGACGACATCATGGCCCTGGTGCCCAAGTTCAAGGCGGAGGGCATAGCGCCGTTCTCCCTCGGCGGCCAGTCCCGGTGGACGAACATGATGTGGCTGGAGTTCCTGTTCGACCGCATAGGCGGCCCCGAGGTGTTCCAGGCCGTCTTCGACGGCGAGAAGAACGCCTGGTCCCACCCGGCCGCCATCGAGGCGCTGACCAAGGTGCAGGACCTGGTCAAGGCGGGCGGATTCATCAAGGGCTTCTCCTCGATCACCGCGGACTCCAACGCCGACCAGGCGCTGCTGTACACCGACAAGGCCGCGATGATGCTGCACGGCTCCTGGTCGTACGGCATCCAGCAGACCGAGGGCGGCGACTTTGTCTCCGGCGACAACCTCGGTTTCATGAACTTCCCACCCGTCGAAGGCGGCAAGGGCGATCCGGGCAACTCCGTCGGCAACCCCGCCCAGTACCTGTCCATCTCTTCGAAGGCCAGCGCCGAGCAGAAGAAGATCGCGAAGGACTTCTTCGCCACCGGCGTCCTCGCGGACGAAGAGGTGAAGGAGTGGATCGACACCGGGGCGGTGCCGATCCGGAAGGGCTCGGAGAAGCTGCTGACCGAATCCGAGAGCGCCGAGTTCCTGGAGTTCGTCTACGGCATCGCCAGCAACGCGAAGTCGTTCGGCCAGTCCTGGGACCAGGCGCTCAGCCCGACGGCCGCCGAGACGCTGCTGGACAACATAGCCAAGCTGTTCCAGCTGTCCATCTCGCCGAAGCAGTTCACCGACAATCTCAACAAGGTCATCGGCAAGTGAGCGCACTCACGGGCTCTACAGGGCGCGAGGGCCGCCGCAGCATCCTGCCCTGGCTGGCCGTGCCGGCGCTGCTGTTCTTCGTCGGCTTCGCCGTGGTCCCGCTCGTCGGCGTCTTCGTGCTGAGCTTCACGACGTGGGACGGGATCGGCACCATCCACCCGTCCGGGCTGACCAGCTGGCGTGCGGTGCTCACCAACCCCGGGCTGCCGCACGCCCTCTGGGTGACGTTCCTGGTGATGGCCGTGTCCTGGGCGGTTCAGACACCGGCGAGCATTCTGCTCGGCACGTTCCTGGCCGGCCGCCAGCGCTACCGCGCGGTGCTGAGCCTGATCTACTTCGTCCCGCTCCTGCTCAGCTCCGCGGCGATCGCGGTCGCGTACAGGGCGCTGCTGGACCCCAACTTCGGGCTGGGCGCCGGGCTGGGGTTCGAGTGGCTCAGCAAGGACTGGCTGGGGCGCCCCTGGCTCGCCTTCGGCGTCGTCGTCTTCGTCGTCTCCTGGCAGTTCGTCCCGTTCCACTCGCTGATCTACCAGGGGGGCGTCCAGCAGATCCCGCAGTCCCTGTACGAGGCCGCACAGCTGGACGGCGCCGGGCGGATCCGCCAGTTCTTCAGCATCACGCTGCCCCAGCTCAAATACACCATCATCACCTCGTCGACGCTGATGGTGATCGGGTCGCTCACCTTCTTCGACCTCATCTTCGTCCTGACCGAGGGCGGCCCCGGAGACGCCACCCGGGTCCTCGCGCTGGACATGTACAAACGCGGCTTCCAGGCCGACCTGATGGGGCCGGCCAGCGCCATCGCGGTCATCCTCGTCCTGATGGGCCTCGCCATCGCCCTGCTGCTGCGCCGGCTCGGAGGCCGGGACGCCGGTGAGAGCCAGCTTGAGGGAGTCTGACATGACCACCACGCTGACGAAGCCGCAACCGCAGAAGACCACCCCACGCGAGCGGGGGCACCGTCCCGGTGCGACCGCCCGCCGGCGCAACTGGCTCGGCGGTCTGGCCGGATGGCTCTGGCTCGCCGTCGTCGTCGTACCCCTCTACTGGATTCTCATCACCAGCCTCAAGGCCCGGAGCAACTACTACGCGAGCAACCCGCTGGCCCCGCCGACCGACCCCACACTGGACAACTACGAGCTGGTCCTCGAGTCCGACTTCATCAACTACTTCTGGAACAGCGTCGTGGTCACCGCCGGCGCGGTGGTGCCGGCGGTCGCAGTCTCCTTCATGGCCGCCTACGCCATCGTGCGCGGCTGGCGCATGCGGTTTCTGCGCGTGGCGAACGGCATGTTCCTCATGGGCCTCGCCATCCCGCTGCAGGCGACGGCCATCCCGGTCTATCTGATCATCATCAAGCTGCAGCTGTACGACAGCCTGCTGGCGCTGATCCTGCCGTCGATCGCCTTCTCCATCCCGCTGTCCGTGCTGATACTCGCCAACTTCATCCGCGACGTGCCCAAGGAGCTGTTCGACTCGATGCGGGTGGACGGAGCCACCGAGTGGGGGACGCTGTGGCGCCTGGCAGCACCGCTCACCCGCCCGGCCATCCTCACCGTGACCATCTTCAACGCGCTGACCATCTGGAACGGATTCCTGCTGCCGCTGATCCTCACCCAGAGTCCTTCTCAGCGGACCCTGCCGCTCGCGCTGTGGACCTTCCAGGGCGAGTACGGGGTCAACGTCCCCGCCCTCCTGGCCGCCGTCGTCCTCACCACACTGCCCCTACTGGTCCTGTACGCCTTCGGCCGCCGCCAATTGCTCAGCGGTCTGACCGCCGGATTCAGCCGTTGATCGACGCCGCCGTGGCCGGTGGCCGGCCTGCGGTCCGAGACATTCTGTGAGCCCCAGGATCGAATTCCGACAGGACGCGGTGAGACGCGGGAGGAAAGTGAACGCCAACGTGGCTGTAGAGAACGCCCCCGGAATCTCCTTCTGGAGCGACCCCACCGTTTCCGTCACCGCGAGAGTCGACGCCCTGATCGACGCGATGACCCTTCAGGAGAAGACCGCCCAGCTGTACGGAGTGTGGGTGGGCGCCTCCAATCAGGGCGATGAAGTCGCCCCCCATCAGCACGACATGGAGGAGGCCGTCGATCTCGACGCGCTCCTGCCCACCGGACTGGGGCAGCTGACCCGGCCCTTCGGCACGGTCCCGGTCGACCCCGCCCTGGGTGCGCTCTCCCTGGCCCGCACCCAGATCCGTATCGCTGCCACGAACCGGTTCGGCATCCCCGCTCTCGCGCATGACGAGTGTCTGGCCGGCTTCGCCGCCTGGGGGGCGACGGCCTACCCCGTTCCGCTGTCCTGGGGCGCCACCTTCGATCCGGACACGGTGCGGCGCATGGCCGCCGCCATCGGCCGCGACATGCGTGCCGTCGGCGTCCACCAGGGACTCGCGCCCGTCCTGGATGTTGTGCGTGACGCCCGCTGGGGCCGGGTCGAGGAGACCATCGGCGAAGACCCGTACCTCGTCGGCACCATCGGCACGGCGTACGTGCAGGGCCTTGAGTCCGCCGGGATCGTCGCCACCCTCAAGCACTTCGTCGGCTACTCGGCCTCTCGCGCCGGTCGTAACCTCGCTCCCTCCTCCGTGGGGGCGCGCGAGCGGGCCGATGTCCTGCTGCCCCCCTTCGAGATGGCCGTCCGCGAGGGCGGTGCCCGCTCCGTGATGCACGCCTACACCGACACCGACGGCATTCCCGCCGCCGCCGACGAGCAACTGCTGACCGGATTGCTCCGCGACACCTGGGGTTTCGACGGCACCGTCGTCGCCGACTACTTCGGCATCGCCTTCCTCAAGACCCTGCACGGCATCGCAGCCGATTGGGCCGACGCCGCCGGCACCGCACTCGCGGCGGGCGTCGACGTCGAACTGCCCAACGTCAAGACCTTCGGGGCCCCCCTCGTGCAGGCCGTCACCGAGGGCCGCGTACCGGAGAAGCTCATCGACCGCGCCCTGCGCCGCGTCCTCCTCCAGAAGGCGGCGCTCGGCCTGCTCGACCCCGACTGGAGCGCCGTGCCGGCCGCGCTCGACGGCGCCGACCTCGACGACCCGGACGCCCTGCGCGGCAAAGTCGACCTGGACCCGCCTGAGAACCGCCAACTGGCCCGAGAGATCGCCGAGAAGGCGGTCATCCTCCTGTCCAACGACGGCACCCTGCCGCTCACCCGGCCGCGCCGCATCGCCCTGATCGGCCCCAACGCCACCGAGCCCACAGCGGTGCTGGGCTGCTACTCCTTCCCTCAGCACATCGGCGTCCGCCACCCCGGGACCCCGCTCGGCATCGAGCTGCCCACGCTGCGCGACACTCTCGCCGTCGAGTTTCCCGACGCCGAGATCACGGTCGCTCGCGGCACCGGAATCGACGACGGAGACCTCTCCGGCATCCGCGAGGCCGCCCAGGTGGCAAGCGAGGCCGATGTCGCCGTGGTAGCGCTCGGCGACCGTGCCGGGCTCTTCGGGCAGGGCACCAGCGGCGAGGGATGTGACGCCGAGGCGCTGATCCTGCCCGGTGCGCAGCAGCAACTGCTCGACACCCTGCTCGATGCGGCGACGCCCGTGGTCACCGTGCTGCTCGCGGGACGGCCGTACGCCCTTGGCCGGGCCGTGAACGAGTCCGCCGCGATCGTGCAGTCCTTCTTCCCGGGCGAGGAGGGCACTCACGCGATTGCCGGGGTGCTCAGCGGCCGTGTCAATCCCTCCGGACGTCTCCCGGTCAGCGTGCCGCGTGGGCCGGGCTCCCAGCCGACCACGTACCTCGGCGCGCGGCTCGCGCACGCCAGCGAGGTGTCCAACATCGACCCGACCCCGGCGTTCTCCTTCGGCCATGGCCTGTCCTATACGCGGTTCGACTGGACAGACCTGATCATGGACGCCCAAGAGACCTCGACAGACGGCGAGTTCACCCTCACATTCACTGTCCGCAACACCGGCGAACGGCCCGGAGCCGAGGTCGTCCAGCTCTATCTGCACGACCCGGTTGCCTCCGTCGTCCAGCCGGTGCAGCGCCTCGTCGGCTACACCCGACTCGAGCTGGGGCCGGGCGAGGCCCGCCGCATCCATGTCACGGTCCCGGCCGACCTCGCTTCCTTCACCGGACGCGACGGTCGGCGGGTGGTCGAACCGGGCGAACTCGAAGTGCGGTTGGCCGCCTCCAGCGCGGGTCCGCGCCTGACGGCCAGGGTCACCCTGACCGGAGCCGAGCGCCACGTGGATCACACGCGGCGCCTGCACGCCACGTTCGAGCGGGACGCCGGCTAGGTGGGGTGGTCGGGCAGCCGGAGCCCGTTGCTGGACGGGTTGAACTTGTCGAAGTACCGGGCCTTGACCCAGGACTTCGGCTTCCTCGGGTGGCGTCGCCTTCCCCACTCGGAAGGACGAGGGTGGTGACCACTCAACCGGGGGTCCGCCGCAGCCCCGGCGACTTGGCGATCTCCTGTTCGGCCGCTTCGATGATCGACAGCACGGCCGCCGACGCCGCCGCGGGATCACCGGCCGCCACCGCGTCCACGATGGCGCGGTGAGCCGGCAGCGAGGCCTCAACGGCGCCGGGTGTCTGGGTGCTGACGTGGAAGCTGTGTTCCAGCGCGATGTCGACCGCGCGACCCAGGGAGCCGAGCAGGCGGTTGCCACTCGCGTCCAGCAGAGCGCGGTGGAAGGCGATGTCGGCCTCGACGTAGCCCCCGCGCCCGGGCCTCGCCGCCGCGGCCTCCATGGCCGCCAGGACGTCGTACAGGGCGCGCACGTCATCCGGCCGGGCCCGGTCAGCTGCGAGCCGGGCGGCCTCCGGCTCGACGATCCGGCGCAGTTCAACCGTGTCGCGCAGTAAAGCCGAGGGATCTCCGGCCTGTTGCCAGCGCAGCACGTCGCGGTCCAGGTGGTTCCAGTGCTCCGGGGCCAGCACTCGCGTACCCGTACGCGGACGTACCTCCAGCATCCCCTTGGCCACCAGAGCCTTGACCGCCTCCCGCAGCCCGCCGCGGCTGACGCCGACCTCAGTGGCGAGCGCGTCCTCGACGGGCAGCGGCTCCCCCGGCTCCCAGGCACCGCCGACGATTCGCCGCCCCAGCTCGTCGACCACTTGCTGATGCATGGTCCGGAAAACCACCACGATCTTCGTTCACCCCCTGGACGTCATTCATTGAATCATTTAATGATTGTCTCACGCTACGGGACCGCGCACCGGTCGGCACACGAGCCACAGGAGCAGGCGACATGACGGACGCGAAGACGACGAGCCGCCGCAGCCAGGCGTGGTTCGGCGCGCAAGGCCGCAGCGGGATGGTGTACCGCTCCTGGATGCGCAACCAGGGCTTCGGTCACGAGGTGTTCGACGGGCGTCCCGTCATCGGCATCGCGACCAGCGCTTCCGAACTCGCCCCCTGCAACGCGCATCTGACCCGCGTCGCCGAAGCGGTCAAGCGCGGTGTGTGGCAGGCGGGCGGCTTCCCGCTCCAGTTCCCGACCATGGCCACCGGCGAGACGCTGATGCGTCCCACCGCCATGCTCTACCGCAACCTCATGGCCATGGAGGTCGAGGAGCTGATCCGGGCCAATCCGCTTGACGGGGTCGTCCTGCTCTCCGGCTGCGACAAGACGACGCCCGCCATGCTCATGGGCGCTGCCAGCGTCGATCTGCCCGCCGTCATGGTCACCGGCGGGCCGATGCTCAACGGCAAGTACCGCGGCCAGGACGTGGGGTCCGGCACCCACGTGTGGAAGTTCGAGGAAGACCTCAAGACCGGGCGGATGACGCAGGAGGAGTGCTTCTTCGCCGAAGGCTGTATGGCCCGTTCCAACGGCCACTGCATGACGATGGGCACCGCCTCCACCATGGCGTGCATGGCTGAGGCACTCGGCATGCAGCTCCCCGGCTCGGCGGCCTGGCCCGCCGTCGACTCCCGGCGGATGGAGACCGCGCAGGCGGCGGGGCAGCGCATCGTCCGGATGGTGGAAGAGGAGCTGCGCCCCTCGCGGATCCTGACCCGGGAAGCCTTCGAGAACGCCATCCGGGTCAACGCGGCCATCGGCGGCTCCACCAACGCCATCATCCACCTCACCGCCCTCGCCGGACGCGTCGGCGTCGACCTGGGCCTGGAGGACTTCGACGAACTGGCCCGCGCAGTGCCGACCCTGGTCAATCTGATGCCCAGTGGCAGGTACCTGATGGAGGACTTCTGCTACGCGGGCGGGCTGCCCGCCGTCATGGCCGAACTGCTCCGTGGCGAACTGCTCTACGGCGATCAGATCACCGTCACCGGCCGCGGCGTCGCCGAGAACGTCGGGGACGCCGAGCGCGTCGGCGCGGACGTCATCACCGGCCTCGACGTCCCGTTCCAACCGGCCGGGACCGGTACCGCCGTGCTGCGCGGCAACCTGTGTCCCGACGGCGCGGTGATCAAGCAGTCGGCCGCGTCACCGCACCTGCTCACCCACCGTGGCCCCGCACGCGTCTTTGACTCCCCCGAGGCGTACCACGCGGTCGCCGACGACCCGGAACTCGACGTCGACGAGAACACCGTCATCGTCATCCGCAACGCCGGCCCCAAGGGGTACCCCGGCATGCCCGAGGTCGCCAACGTGCCGCTGCCCGCCAAGCTGCTCAAGTCGGGCGTGACAGACATGGTACGTGTCTGCGACGGCCGGATGAGCGGTACCGGGTACGGGACCGTGGTGCTGCACGTAGCCCCCGAGGCGGCCGTCGGCGGCCCTCTCGCCCTGGTGCGTGACGGAGACCCGATCGTCCTCGACGTCCCGAACCGCACCCTGCGTCTGGACGTGGCCGACGCCGAACTCCAGCGGCGCCGGGAGCTGTGGGAGACGCCCGCACCGCGGTACACCAGCGGCTACACCTGGCTGTACACCCAGAACGTCGGACAGGCCGACGAGGGAGCCGACTTCGGCTTCCTGCGCGGCAGCCGCGGCCACGAAGTCCCCCGCGACTCCCACTGAGCCGCCGCCCAACACCCCAAACACTCCCGACCAACACACAAGCCTCCCCGCCCAACACCCCACCCCCGCCCGCGAACCCGGGAGACCACCAGCGTGGAATCGGCACCGACCCGCCCCCGTCCCGCCCTCACGCCCGGCTCCGTCCTGCCGGAGGACGCCGACCGGGCCGCCCTCGTCGCACGCGTATACGCCCCGGAGTGGGACGGGCCGTGTGTGGCCGCGGTGCGCGGCGAACAGGTCGTCGACCTGACCGCCGTCACGCCCACCGTCTCCCACCTGCTGGAACGCGACGACGCGGCCACGGTGGTCCGCGAGGCCGTCGGTGAACACGCCTGGCCCCTTGACGAGCTGTTGGACGCGACCGCGACCGGCCGCCGCGATGTCCCGCACCTGCTCGCCCCCATCGACCTCCATGTGATCAAGGCGGCGGGCGTTACGTTCGCCCGGAGTCTGCTGGAGCGCGTCATCGAGGAGCGGGCGGGCGGCGATCCGGCGCAGGCCGCCCGCGTGCGGGAGCGCGTCCGGCAGGCGGTGGGCGGGGCGCTCGACGGACTCCGGCCCGGGTCGCCGGAGTCCGGCAAGGTCAAGGAGCTGCTGGTCTCCGAGGGACTGTGGTCGCAGTACCTGGAGGTCGGGATCGGGCCGGACCCGGAGGTGTTCACCAAAGCCCCGGTGCTGTCCGCGGTGGGCACCGGAGCCGACATCGGAGTGCTCGCCGACTCGGTGTGGAACAACCCCGAGCCCGAGGCCGTCCTCGTCATCGACTCGGGCGGCCGGGTACGCGGCGCCACCCTCGGCAACGACGTCAACCTCCGGGACATCGAGGGACGCAGCGCCTTGCTGCTCTCTCGCGCCAAGGACAACAACGCCTCCTGCGCGATCGGGCCGTTCATACGCCTGCTCGACGACGACTTCGACCTCGACACCGTACGCGGGCTCGACATCGACCTGCGCGTCGACGGCGCGGACGGCTTCGTGCTCCAGGGCAGCAGCTCGATGCGCGAGATCAGCCGCGACGTGCTGGACCTGGTGGCCGCGACGCACGGTGCGCACCACCAGTACCCGGACGGCTTCGTGCTGTTCACCGGCACCCTGTTCGCGCCCACCGAGGACCGGCACTCACCCGGCGCGGGCTTCACCCACGAGCACGGCGACATCGTACGGATCTCCAGCCCGCCGCTCGGCGCTCTGGTCAACACCGTCGTCGCCAGCGAGCAGGCCGCGCCGTGGACCTTCGGCGTGCGGGCGCTGATGCGCAACCTGGCCCGGCGCGGCATGCTGTGACCCCGCCTCGACCCATGCACTGATGCGGGCACGCGGCGCGGTGTTGGGTGTGGAGCACATCGTCGTGGAGCGCGTGACCTCGGCTTGCGGTGGTGCCCCCGCCAGTTCCGTGGGACCGCCCCGCGCGGCCCACTACGACGTCGGGCCGCCCGGCAGCCGAAGGGTGAAGACGCTGCCCTTGCCGGGCTCGCTGGCCGCCTGTGCCGTTCCGCCGTGGGCCGCGGTCAGGTGGCGGACGATGGGCAGGCCGAGCCCGCTGCCGCCCGTACGGCGGCTGCGGGACTTCTCCGCGCGCCAGAACCGGTCGAAGACGTACGGCAGTTCCTCGGGCATGATGCCGGTGCCGGTGTCGGCGACCTCGATGACGACGTCGTCGCCGTCCTGGCGCGCGGCCAGGGTGACGATGCCGCCGGCCGGGGTGTGCCGCAGCGCGTTGGAGACCAGGTTGCCGATCGCCTGCCGCATCCGGACGGGGTCGGCGTCCAGCCATGGCGTGCCGTCGATGTCGGTGCGCAGTTCGACGTCGGCCGTGGCGACGTGGTGGGCCGCGGCGACCTGGTGAAGGAGTTCGTCGCAGCGCACGGGCTCGCGGTACAGGCGCAGGGTGCCGGCGTCGGCGTCGGCCAGGTCGCGCAGGTCGTCGATGACGCGCTGGAGGACGACCGCTTCCTCGTGCAGCGCGGCCAGCAGGGCGGGCTCCGGGTCGACGACTCCGTCCCGCGTGACCTCCAGCCAGCCGCGGATATTGGTGAGCGGGCTGCGCAGTTCGTGGGCGATGTCGCTGACCATGGCCTTGCGCTGGGCTTCCAGGCGTTCGCGGCGTTCGGTCAGGTCGTTGAAGGCCGCGGCCAGGATGCCGGTCTCGTCCCGGGTGGTGACGGGGACGCGGACATGGCGGTCCGGGGGCTGCTGGGCCGCCGCGGTCAGCGCGCGCAGCGGCCGTACCAGCCGGGTGGCGACCACTGCGGTCACGGCCACGGTGACGGCGAGCACGAGCCCCGCGGTGCCCACGACCTTGGCCTTGTTGCCCGGGGACATGTCGAACCGGACGGCAGGGCTGCCCCCGCCGCCCAGGAACAGTTCGGCCACCGGCGCCGTATAGGGGTCGAGCTGGGCGCGACGGGCTTCGTCGAGGCAGGACTCCACCTGCCGCATGTCCTTGACATCTGTCTTGTCGTATCCGGACGCGAAGGACGGGCTCCGGAAGGGCAGGCCGGGCAGGGCGTCCCCCAGGGCCACGGGCAGCCCGGGATCGACGCCCGCCCGGGTCAGACAGTCGCGCGCGAGCGTGTGGAACGCGGCCAGCGCCTTCTCCTCCGTGCGGGTCGGCGTGTTCAGCAGGCCGTCGGCGCACGGCTCCGGCACATAGGCGTTCTGGCCTGTGGCACCGTCCGCGTCGGCCACGACCGGGCGACCGCTCGGCGTGCGGGTCAGGGTGGTCTCCACGCCGTTGCGGGCAAAGCAGCTCTGTCGTTTCCGGGCCAGGAGGTCGAGCTTCGTGCGTTCCGCCGTGGTGAGCCGGTACGGGCCGACCACCCGCGGGTCGGTGCCGCTGAGTTGGGCGCCCCGCTCGCTGTAGGTGTCGGTGCGCAGCGGGTCCACGGTCGCGGCGGCGGTCGGTGGCAGGGAGGTGCCGGGCGGCGCCGAGTCGGCGATGGTCCTCCGGTCGGGGGTGACCAGGGCGATGCGCCGGCCGGTCTGCGCCGACAACTCCCGCACGGTTGCGGCGACTCCCCTCCAGTCGCGATGGGTGGCCGCGTAGCCGCTGAGCTCGGCCAGGACCTCCATGTCCGCGGCGAGAGCCTGACCCTGCTCCTCTCTCAGCGCGCGGGTGGTGGTCGCCACGGCCAGCCATGCGGTCGCCGCCACCGAACACACGGCGATGAGGCCGGAGGCGATCAGCAGTCGCACCAGGAGGCGCTTGCGCAGCGGGATGCGCTCGCTCATCAGCGGCCGCCGCTGAGCTTGTAGCCGACGCCGAACACGGTGAGCAGCCGGGCCGGGCGGCGCGGATCGGCCTCGATCTTCTTGCGCAGGTTCATGATGTGGACGTCGACGGCCCGTTCGGTGGAGGCCCGGTCGGTGCCCCGGGTGATCTCCAGCAACTGCCGCCGGGAGAACACCCGTTCCGGTTCCCCGACCATGGCCAGCAGGATCTCGAACTCGGCCGGCGTGCACTCCACCGGCGCTCCGTCGCAGCGCACTTCGTGCCGTACGGGATCGACCGCGAGACCCGCGGCGCGTACCACCGGATCCTCGCGCCGGTCCGCGGGCACCCGTCCGCTGCGCCGCAGGACGGTCCGGATGCGGGCCATCAGCTCGCGCGGACTGTACGGCTTGGTCATGTAGTCGTCCGCGCCCAGCTCCAGGCCGAGCAGGATGTCGTCCTCCGTCGAGCGGGCGGTCAGCATCAGCACCGGGATGTCGTCGTCCGCGCGCAGCACCCGGCACACCCCGAACCCGTCGATCACCGGGAGCATCAGATCCAGCACGACGAGGTCGGGGGCGAGCCGCCGTGCCGCGTCCAGCGCGGCCCGCCCGTCGTGGACCACGGTGGCGGTGTGACCCTCCGCGAGCAGGGACCGTCGTATCAACTCGGCCTGCATCTCGTCGTCCTCGGCGACCAGCACATGTGCGCACACGCGGCGGATCCTAAGCGGTTCAGCGGGCCAGGGACGCGGCATCGCCCATGACGACGACGGGGTTCAGCCGCGGGTCCAGCGCCAGCAGCAGCTCCTTCATGTGCTCCTCGGCGATGCTCACACAGCCCTGTGTGGGGCCGTCGTGGTCGACGTGGAACCAGATCCCGCCGCCGCGGCTCGCACCGAGCGGGCGGGTCCAGTCCAGGGGCGAGGTGCCGGGCTTCCGGTTGTAGTCGATGGCGATGACGTAGTCGAAGGAGCCGAGCAACGACTCACCCTCGAAACCGGTTCCCGGTGAAGTGAAGGCGGTGGAGCGGTCGTACGGCAGCTTCGTTCCGGGGTCGTCGAGCAGGCCGCCGGCGTCCGTGAGGGTGTAGACGCCGATGGGTGAGCGCAGATCGCCGATCCGGTGGTCGTCGGTCCAGCCCTTGAGGGCGTTGTGGGCGGGCCAGCTCGCGCCGGCGTGCCAGCCATCGGCGGTGCGCTCGTACAGGACGACGGTGGAGCGCGAGGAGTTCTTGCCCCGACCGGTCACGACGACGGCCTGCCGGGCGTCGGACGGCACCTTCGCCCGGGTCTTCGGCCCGAGACCGGGCAACCGCTGCGGGGCCGTCTCGACGGAGATCTTGGGGGCGGGGGTGTTCGGTGCGCCGGCCTGGGCGGTCGCGGTCTCGTGGTCCGGTGCGGCCGAGGCACCGCCGCCGCATCCGGTCAGGAGCAGGGACACGGCGAGCAGGGCCACGCCGGGCTTGCGTGTGATCATGGCTCGACCTTGACCAACACTTGTGAGGAACTCGTCAGTTTCTGAGGGGTGTTCGGTCACGAGTCTTCGGCACTTGCGGGTCGGGGGCGGGCTACAGCTTCACGGTAGGCGTGGCTCCGTCCATGTTTCGACCCCGTTCAGGTCAAGTCGTACCGCCTTCCCCTCCGCACTCCGCAGTACGCTCCCGGCACATCCCCGTCGAAAGGCCCCACCGTGAGCGTTCACGTCCGTCGCGTCTACGATCCGCCCGAGCCGGAGGACGGCGTGCGTGTCCTGGTCGACCGGCTGTGGCCGCGCGGCCTGTCGAAGGACGCGGCGCGGGTGGACGAGTGGCCGAAGGCGCTCACCCCGTCGACCGAACTGCGCCGCTGGTACCACGCGGGCGAGGGGTCGTACGAGGAGTTCAGCCGTCGTTACGAGGCGGAGCTCGCCGCACCCGAGGCCGCCGAACTCGTCGATTCCATCAGGGAGTTGGCCCGCAAGGGGCCGGTGACCCTGCTCACCTCGGCCAAGTCTCCCGAGGAGAGTCATGCCGCCGTGCTGGCCCGTCTCCTCCAGAGCTGAGCAGACGGGCCCGAGGGTTCAGCCCGTCTGCTGTGCCGCCGCCCGCCCCGCCGCGCGCCCGGAGAACAGGCAGCCGCCGAGGAACGTGCCCTCCAGGGCGTTGTAGCCGTGGACGCCGCCGCCACCGAAGCCGGCGACCTCGCCCGCCGCGTAGAGGCCGTCGACCGGCTGCCCGTCGGCGCCCAGGGCACGGGATTCGAGGTCGGTCTGGATGCCGCCGAGGGTCTTGCGGGTCAGGACGTGCAGCTTGACGCCGATCAGGGGTCCTGCGGCCGGGTCGAGGATGCGGTGCGGGGTCGCGACCCGGCCGAGGCGGTCGCCGATGTAGCGGCGGGCGTTGCGGATGCCCTGGATCTGGGAGTCCTTCGCGTAGGGGTTGGCGATCTGCAGGTCGCGTGCCTCGATCTGGCGCCGTACCTCGGCCGCGTCGAGAAGCGGCTTCTCGGTCAACTGGTTCATCTTCTCGACCAGTTGGTCCAGGGTCGGGGCCGTCACGAAGTCCGCTCCCTTGCGCAGGAACGCGTCGACCGGTCCCGGCGCGCCCTTGCCCAGCACGCGCTCGCGCAGGAACGCCTTGCGGTCCTTGGAGGTGATGTCGGGGTTCTGCTCGGAGCCCGACAGCGCGAACTCCTTCTCGATGATCTTCTGGGTGAGGATGAACCAGGAGTGGTCGTATCCCGCGATGTCCTCGGTGGTGCGCAGATGCTTGAGGGTGCCGAGCGTGTCGTAGCCGGGCAGGCACGGGTCGGGCAGCCGGCGGCCCAGCGCGTCGAACCACATCGAGGACGGGCCGGGCAGGATGCGGATGCCGTGGCCGGGCCAGATCGGGTCCCAGTTCTGCAGACCCTCGGTGTAGTGCCACATGCGGTCGCGGTTGACCAGCCGTACGCCGGCGCGGTCGCTGATGTCGAGCATGCGGCCGTCGACGTAGGCCGGTACGCCGGTGACCATCTCCGTGGGCGCGGTGCCGAGGCGTTCGGGCCAGTAGCGGCGGACGATGTCGTGGTTGGCGCCGATGCCGCCGGTGGTGACGACGACTGCCTGGGCGGTGAGTTCGAACTCGCCGATCCGGTCGCGGTTGGAGGCGACACCGCGGGCCGAGCGGTCCTCGGCGAGGACCGTGCCGCGCACGCCGCGCACGGAGCCCTCCTCGACGACGAGTTCGTCCACCTGGTGCCGGTGGTGGAAGGTGAGCAGCCCGTCGCGCGCCGCCTGCTTGGCGTGGCCGACGAAGGGCTCGACGACACCCGTGCCCGTGCCCCAGGCGATATGGAAGCGGGGGACGGAGTTGCCGTGCCCGTCGGCCCGCAGGTCGCCGCGTTCCGCCCAGCCGACGGTCGGCAGGAACGAGATGCCGTGCCCGGCGAGCCACGAGCGCTTCTCCCCCGCCGCGAACTCGACGTAGGCCCGCGCCCACCGCACCGCCCAGGAGTCCTCGTCGTCGACGCGGTTGAACTGCGCGCTGCCCTGCCAGTCGTTCCAGGCGAGGTCGAAGGAGTCCTTGATGCCCAGGCGCCGCTGTTCCGGGGTGTCGA